>DASTZZ010000007.1 GCA_035764005.1 Terriglobales bacterium | reverse complement strand
GCGCGGTAGCCCACCGGTCTTCCCGTTCTGGCCCAGGCGCCGACCGATCCGCCCGCGCAGAAGTAGTAGGCATCGACGAGCTTGCCATTGTGCTTGATCTTCTTGCCTTCAAGACCGATATCGGCGATCCAATGCTGGCCGCAACTGTTCGGGCAGCCCGTGACGTGCAGCTTCAACTGCTGGTCAAATTCGGGGAGACGCGTCTCCATCTCATCAACCAGCCAGCGCATGAAGCCTTTGGTTTCTGTAATTGCGAGCTTGCAGAACTCGGTTCCGGTGCAGGCGATGGCTCCGCGCCAGAACGGTGTGCCCTCGACATGTAAATCGAGCTGCTCCAATTGGCGCGCCAGCTCCGCCGTGCGGCTGCGAGCAACATTGACGATGATGAAGTTCTGCATCGTCGTGGTGCGAATCTCGCCGGTACCGAAGCGCTCCGAAAGTTCGGCGACCTGCGCAAGCTGGTCGCCGCTCACGCGGCCCCGCAGCACCGAGGCTCCCACGTAGGCGAGTCCTGGCTGCTTCTGCGGATGAATGCCGACGTGGTCGCGATAGATGTCTGAAGGAATGCGCTCCTCTTCGGCGGGATCAAGCTCGTAGCCAAGCCGCGCTTCGACTTCGGAGAGAAAGCGCGCGGCATCCCATCCTTCGCGCAGGAACAGATGCTTCAATCGCGCCCGTTCGCGGTTCTCGCGCAAAGCCGACTGCTCGCGAAATACTTCCGTAACGGCCCGCACAACCGAGATTGCATTGTCGAAAGGGATGAAGCAATTCAGACGCACGCCTAAATGCGGATCGGACGACAGCCCACCGCCGACGCGCAGCGAGAACCCAATCTCTTTCTTCCCAAAACGGTTCCGCTCAGTGGCTGTAAGAGCGACATCGTTGATCTCAGGGAACGAGCACCAGCTTCGGCATCCAGTGGCAGTGATCTTGAATTTGCGGGGGAGATTGTAGAACTCGGGATTTCCCGAAAGTTCGTGCGCGATGCCGCGAGCAATGTGCGAAGCATCGATGAATTCGTCGCCCGCGACTCCGGCGAGCGGGCATCCAGTCACGTTGCGTACTACATCGCCGCAAGCGCCCTTCGGACCGAGCCCGACGGTCGCGAGCGCATCCATGGTTTCGACCAGTCCTTGAACTGTCAGCCAGTGGAGCTGGATGTTCTGCCGAACAGTAATGTCAGCCAGATTGCGAGCATGTTTTTGCGAGACCGCAGCGATGGCGCGCAACTGCTGCGACGTGGCGATGCCGTTGGGCAGTCCGATGCGCATCATGAAGTACTCGGTCGCGAGTCCTTCGCCGCCTTTGCCCCCGACCGCACCGACGCCATCCCCCTGTGTGTAAATGCCCCACCATTTGAAATAAGCGCTGGCCCACTCCGGAGGGATGGAGCCGCGTCCCTCGCGCGCGAACTGGCGAATCTGCTCGACGTGCTCCCACGGATTCAGCTCGCGCTTCAGGCGCTCGAGCTTCTGCGCCTTGGTCTCTTTCACTTGTGCTGCCTCTGGCATGATCTCCTTTGCCGTTTGCGTCCCGGCCGCCGCAAATTGTGAGGAAAATAAAAAGCCCATCCGATGTGGATGGGCTTCTTTGAGACTTATCGGGGACTACAAGGAAAGTCTAGGAATGCACCTCCACACACGAGCGCACACAAACTCGACAACAACACATGCTCGTGATGCAGAGAGGATTCATTAGTGAAATACCCTACCGGACAGGGTCCATGATGTCAACTTCAGCATCCGATGCGCGAGCAAAAGCAAAGGTGCAAGTTTTTCAGCTTCCCTGCTTCTCGGATTTCTCTATCCAGACTCCCAGCTTCTCCGCTTGGCAGCTGCCCCCATTACTCCCCTCTCGGATCCGCGAGCAGCGAAAAGTCTCCTTCCACAATGTGGAGCACGAGTTTGCGCAGAGCCTCCGAGCGGGCGCGACACTCACGTACGCGCGCTTCAGCTTCGGTGAGCCGCGACTGTGCGACCGCGGGAATCAGAGCCTGGATAGCGTCGGCCGCGTCCTGCCAGGCTTTACTTTCGCGTTCCAGCAGGCGGATGAAGTGCCCAAGACGCTCGGGATCGTCCCATTGAATTGACATGGCGCGCTGTGCGGTCATCGCCGCCGGAGACGAAAACGGCAACGTCGACCAGTTTGGGAATTATGTCCCACCCTTTTATCGCAGGCGAGTTACTTGTTCGATACACAGAGGGACAGCGCCGTCCCTTTTGGCAAGCAAAATCCAATTTGGACGATTTCCCGCTGGACGAGGATAAGGAATTCACATTTCTTAGGGATAGGAAGCCTGCCTCTGCCTTGACAAAGCTAACTGCTCTGTTCGACCCTTCTTGGTTCGTCTTATACCACTAAAGTGGTAGTTCAGCCCCCACGGGCGTGCTTTCGCCCCATGAAGATCGAGACGCCAACCACTGTCAGGAACCGCTGTACGGAGAATAATTATGACTATCCCCAATCCAGCTTTCTCTATGGCCCGGAGGATTCTGGGCCTTTTTATTTTGCTAGCATTCGCGATCATTTTTTCGGGTCTCCCCGCATTCAGCCAGGCGACCATAGCCACCGGCGCCATCCAGGGCACGGTGACCGATCAGTCTGACGCCGTCGTTCCCGGAGTTACCGTCACAATCCGCAATGTTGCCACGGGACAAACCATCGTCCGCACAACGTCGAGCAGCGGCGTCTATAACTCGGGGCCACTCAATCCGGGAAACTACACTGTCTCGGTCAGCGCGCAGGGCTTCAGCGCAGTGAACTTGCCGACGGTTGTCACGGTTGGAAACATCAGCCCGGGGAATATCAAACTGGGCGTTGCCAGCGAAAAGCAGGAAGTCACGGTAGAAGCCAGCGGCGTGACGATCAACACCGAGCAAGCCACGGTGCAAGGTGTCATCACGAGTGAGCAGATCGAAAACCTGCCGATCAATGGCCGCAACTTTCTCGATGCCGCTCAACTCGAGCCGGGCGTGCAAATTCAGGACGGCAACAACTTCGATCCCACAAAAAATGGATTTACCGGAATCTCGATCGGCGGACGCCAGGGACGCACAACTCGCGTTGAAGTTGACGGTCTCGACATCACCGATGAAACGGTAGGGACGACGACCCAGAATATTCCTGCGGATTCGATTCAGGAATTCCAGCTCAGCCAATCCACGCTCGACATGTCAACCGAGTTGACGTCCTCCGGCGCAGTGAACGTGCTGACGAAGTCCGGCACGAACAACGTCCACGGCAGCGGGTTCTACTTGTTCCGCGATAAACGCGCAGGCGACGCGAATTTCCCGGGCGGCGCCGATGTCCCGTTCCAGCGCAATCACACAGGATTTACTCTGGGCGGGCCGATAATGAAGGATCGTCTCTTCTTTTTCACCTCCGGCGAAAATATCACCCAGCATCTTTTCGCACCTGTAGTTACGGCGGATCCGTTCGGCAGCTTGAGCGGGGGCTATAACGCTCCCTTCAAGGAGCGCCAAATTACCGGCCGACTCGACTACAACATCAAAGGCTCAGCAAAACTTTTTTATAAGTTTGCGTATGACGAGAATACTCTTGCGAGCTCGCAGACGGACTTCCAACCATTTAAGAACCAGGACAACACTCCGTCACACGCGATTGGATTGGACTTCAATACCGGCAATTTCACGCATTCGATCCGTTACGGCTATCTGAAGTTCCACAACCTCATTGGGGACGCAGCGCAGATTTCCGGCGCCTTCGATCCTATTCCTGATGCATTTATTCATATCACTGGCATCAGCCCCGTATTTAATACTGGCCCCAACGATCTGGCGCCGCAGCAGACCTTCCAGAGCGATAACCAGATCAAATATGACGGCAGCCGGTTGTTTGGCAGTCACATCGTCCGGTACGGCGTCGCCTTTAACGCGATTCGCGGAGGCGGTCTGGCATCATTCTTCGGCCTGGCCCCCCGTATTGGCTCCAGCGCAACCTCGGCCCGGCAAGCGATTGCAGCCAGCGGTCCTTTCCCGGGTGGTTCAGCGAATCCGTTGAATTATCCTATTACCGGAATCATTCTCGGCAATGGTCAAGGATTTTTCACCGAGCAGCCAGGCTTTGGTTTCCCTGCGGGCGGGCAGTACGACAACCGCTTTAGCTTCTATATTGGAGATAGCTGGAAGCTTCGTCCGAACCTTACCTTTAACTATGCTCTTCGCTATGTCCATGACACCGGCCGCACGGACAGCGACTTGGCACCCATTCCTTGTTCGGCAATTGACCTGAAGAACTTCAGCCCGGCACCGCCATGCACCGGAAATCTGATTGACAACTTCGGAAACATTCCCGGCCTCGGCAACAGTGTCCGAAATCCGAACGCGAATTTTGCGCCGCAGGTCGGCTTAACCTGGGATCCATTCAAGAGCGGCAAGACCGTCCTCCGCTTGGGAGGCGGGCTCTATTATGAGAACGCAATCTTCAACAACGTTCTCTTCGACCGCCCGGTTCGTCTTCAGCAAGGTCTGTTCAACACCTTCTTTACCCAGGTTTGCCCGGGTGGAAGCGTACCGTTCCCGGGTGGCAATAACGTAACCACGATCGATGGGAAGGACATCGCGACACAAATCTGCGGTCAGCCCATCGGTTCGGTGGCGCAGAACGTGGTCGATTTGCAGAATGCTTTCCAAGCTGCCACCAAGGCTGCGGGTGCAAGCACGAATCCGAACTTCGTCGGAGAATCTCTCGACGCGAACTTCGGCGGCAATTTGTATGCGCCAAACTATCGTTCTCCACGCTCGTGGCAGATGAATGCAGGCGTACAGCATGAATTCGGAAGAGGCACCGTACTGAGCGCCGACTACATTCGTAACGTGAGTCTCCATTTCCTACTTGGGGTGGATACCAACCACGTCGGCGATGCTCGTTTCCTCAACAAGACAGCCGCACAGAACGCAATTACGGCAACGCTGGCACAATGCGGCGTTAGCTCCATCGACGCAGGCATAAATGCGAATTGCCCAGGCGGAACAGGGCTGCCCACCGGCGTCAAACCGATCAGCGGTCGCACCCTCACAATCGACGACTTTGCCAACAACGGCCTCGATTCCGGCGTTACGTATCTCGGTGGAGTACCCGCGGAAAACGCAGGTCTTGATCCGAGCCAAGGCGCTGCTTTTGCCGGCATCAATCCGTTCTATGGCCAGAACATCATGCTGTTCCCGATCGGGCGCTCGGTTTACAACGCACTTCAGGTATCAGTTCGACAACGAGTGGTTTCCAATCCCATCCATCTGATGCCGTTCGTTCACGGTATTAACGCGCAGTTCTCGTACAGCCTGTCGCGCTTCGACAGCATGGCAGGCGACCAGGACTTCATCAACAATGCGAACAACTTCGCCAATCCTAACCAATACTTCGGCCCAACATCTTTCGACCGTACTCATCAGTTCTCGTTCGGCACGATCGTCAATCTGCCCGGCAATGTTCTGATGAGCTTCATCGGTCACTTCAATTCTCCGTTGCCGACGACGTTAACGGTCGAAGACCAGGGACGCCCAGGTGAAATCTTCCACACCGACTTCCAAGGAAGCGGTCAGACTGGAAATAACGGAAACGGAGAGATTTTGCCCGGCCAGAACATCGGCACTTATGGGCGCAGCTTGTCGGCAGCCCAGCTCGGCGTCGCGATTAACAACTACAACACTAACTTTGCGAACAAGCTCACGCCCGCGGGTCAGGCTTTGGTAAGCGCTGGGTTGTTTAATCAAGGGCAGCTGCAGGCACTGGGAGCTGTTACCGATACATTGGCTCCTCAGGCGTCGGGCAAGCTCTACGCGAATGACTGGTTGAGGACCTTCGATCTGCACTTCGCCGCGCCGATCTCGATCCGCGAGCGCTTCAAACTTGAGCCGAGCATTACGTTTTATAACCTGCTGAACTTCGCGAACTTTGCAATTTCACCAGGCACGCGAATCAACGGAATTCTCGCCTCGTCAGGAACGAACGGTTCAACCTACAGTGACCTTGCAGCCGTTCGAGCCGGAGTGGGCAGCGGCGTATTTAGTCAAGGCGCTGCACGCCAGCTTGAATATGGATTGAAGTTCACCTTCTAAATCAACCCTTCTAAATCAACCGATCCTCGAACGCCGGCCTTCGGGCTGGCGTTCTTTTTGCAATCCGTTTACACGCCTACAGCATTTCTATTCTGGAAACCGTTATTCCCATTTTGGAATTATAAGTGCTTACTTTTTCGCTTGACTTTCGTCCTAATTCGTCATAGCACAGAAAGAGGGCCGGGAACGAAATGCGGTGCATCGTCGCTGTGTTTGTTGGGATGCGTATGTGCCGTGCGGCCTTATGGCTTAGTTCAAGCCGCAGTGCGAGGCGGTCATGAGATTAAGTGAGATCCAATGAGATTGGATGAGATCACCGGATGAGATATCTCACTGGTATCGATGAGATATCTGATGAGATCGCATGAGATTCCATGAGATCAGATGAGACTACGGCAATGTTACAGCGGCTCGGCCGACCAGGCATGGACACACTCTGGGTTGTGGGCGTTCGCGAAGAGGTGTGCCCCATACGAGACAAGGTCAGCTTGGGGTTAACGCCGATCAGATTGGGGTTAACGCCGTGGAAAAAGAGGCGTTAACGCCGTGGAAAACCAGGGGTTAACGCCGTGGAAAAAAGGGCGTTAACGCCGAGGTTCAAAATAGACGGTTGCAATCGAAACGCAGAAACTTTCTGGAGCTTACTCTTTGTTACTCAACGGGTTACAACTTCGGATAACTCTATTAACTCGACCACAACAACTCAATTCTTGTTGCTTCACGCAGAACTCTGCTGCCTAAGTCACTCAACTCGATGAACTTAGTACTCCCAGCTCAGGTCTGCGCCTTTGGGCGCCGTTTCTTTCATGCGCTGCGCGACTTGCGGCATGATGCGCTGGTACATCGTGGCGATCGATTCGCCGGAGCTGATGTTTCCTCCGCCGGCATAACAGTGCGGCTGGCGGTAGCCGTACTCGAACGTCGCTGCACGATAGGGATTCTTCGGGCTGTCGATGAAGTCCTGGAAGAGATGCACCGCATTGTTCAAATACCAGGTATCCATATCGCCGACGGTAATGTGCAGCTTGCCTGTCAGCTTCGGCCCTAAAGTCGCCCAGTCCCGCTGCATGATGTGGTTGAGATCGTAATGTTCTTTCCAATAATTCGCGACCGCCGGGTCGATGACTCCGGTACGCGGGTCCCAAATCGGTTTCGGATAACCATCGGCGCCGACGGGACTAAAAACGGCTTGCCAGATGCCGAATTGCTCGGTCGAGCGTCCGTGCGTGCCCATAACCTCTTCACGGCGCACAGCAGGCTCCATGACCGCTTCGAGCGAGCCGTCCGGCCGTCGCATCTCCGCGCGCGGCACGCGGCCAAACGCGCCTTCTTCCCAGAACGCGTTCTTATCTTCATAGATGTTCACGATCTGATAAGCGCGGAAGTCGATCGGATCAGGACAGAAGCACCAGGTGCCATTGAACTGGTCGGGATAAAAGACCTGGTCGGCGATGGCTTCCCATCCGCCGGTAGATCCGCCGGTAAGCGCTCGCGCCCAGGGTTGCCCGACGCCGCGGAAACGGCGTTCCACTTCGGGAATCAGCTCTTTTACGATCGCATCGCCGTAGGGACCTACGTTCGCAGAGTTCACCGCGTAGGAGTCGTCGTAATAGGGATTGGCGTGCTGAATCTGCAGCAAGAGCATTTTGGGAAGACGGCCCGAGGTCCAGTCCTGGTAGAGCTTGTACTGATACTCCGCCCGGCGACGCGCTCCTCCCTTCAGGTCCGGCGGAGGAGGATCGGTGCGAAAGCCGCCGAAGTCGGACGGGAAATGCCCTTGATCGATGAGCAAGGGATAATGCGCATTGGGGTGCTCGTCGAAACCTTCCGGCAGAACGACGATAGCGCCGAGATGCATCGGGCGTCCCCAGAAGTCGCTGAGCAGCTTGCTTTGAATGCGGAAGTGCTTGACGTACTTCGTGTCTGCAGGCGCTTCAACCGCTGGAATTCTCTCCGTGAGTTCAATGCGAATGGTGCCGCCGCGCGCGGGATCGACATGGATGCGCTGCGGCTTGCTCATCAGATTGCCGGGCTTCTCGTACCACTGCTGGCCTTCTCCCATATCGGGAGGGAGCTTGAGAGTGTGTCCATCGGATCGGCGAAAAGTGTCGTAGATGTTGAGCACAGCCTGAACGTAATAGTCGCCTGCGGGAAGCTGATCGAGACTCAAGATTGGGTAGCCGAGGGTCGCGCCATCGATAGCAGCCGGAGTGCCAGGCGCAAGCGCGTCGACATCGACGCCAAAGAATTGCGCGCTCTCAGCTTCCTCCTCTTTCAGTTCATAGCGCGGCTCGGGCTTTTCATTCTTCGCGATGCCCAGCATGATGTGGCCATCCAGCGGGTTGTTGCTGAGCGAAGCAGGAAAGGTGATTTCAAAGCGCAAGGATGAAGAAGAATGTTGATTCGGAATTTGCGGTGCAGCGCCGATCCAGATTAAGGTGCACCCGATGAGGAGAATGAAAATGAGCACGCGGGTTGCGCGCATGAAGGCCATGAATTGAGCTCCAACTTTAGAATTGCGAATGGTCGATGGTAGAAGGTGGCGAACCAAGTGGCAAATTCGATTCCGGATGTAATGTGGCGGACGCATCAAGAAACGTCGCGGAAGCCGCTGATTATCGCCGCTGGGCTATATGCTCTGCTGCTCGTCGCCTTCTGGTATGCGGCGCTGTACTTCAACATGCCCGCGCGCATCGGCGGGCACATGCCGAGCAGCTTTGCGGCATTCGCGCTCATTCTTGCGCCGTACTGGTTCTTCGGATTTGGCCTGGCAGACCTTTTGGTCGCGAAGTTGAAGACGCGAACTGCGCGAGTGCTTCTTCCTGCGCTGCTGGCGCTCCCCTATCCCATCTTCTCAATCCCGCGGCATGAATTTCGCTGGATCTATTTGCTTGCCTGGATCGTGATTCCGGTATTCACAGCTGCGTTGATCGACAACATTCCTGAATCGGGAAACAATGCGTCAGCTTTTCGATGGCAGGATTTTGTTGTCCTCTGCATCTACTTTATTCCGGTCGAGTTCGGATTCCTACGAGGCTCGTTTCCCTATTCGGGACTGGGAGCGCTGCCGAAGCTGTTGCTGGTCGATTCAGCCCTGTATTCCTATCTTGTTGTACGCCGTTTGGATCGTGTCGGCTACGACTTCCGCGTGCGTCTGCGCGACCTTGCGATCGGAGCGCGCGAGTGCCTCTTTTATGCGCCTATTGCGATCCTCCTTGGGCTCCTGCTTCATTTTTTGTATCCCCACACCGGAGTGCCGGCGGCGTCGCGTGCACTGGGCGCGGTACTGATTACGTTCTTCTTCGTCGCCATTCCGGAGGAGCTGTTCTTCCGCGGCGTGCTGCAAAACCTGCTGGAGTCCCGAATCGGCCATCCGCGTTCGTGGATCATTGCGTCCGTGATCTTTGGCTTGTCGCACTTCAACAAGCCGCTGCCGTTCAATTGGCGCTACGTAATCATGGGTAGCATCGCCGGCCTGTTCTATGGCCGAGCGTGGCGTGATCGGCGCCGCCTTTTCGCGTCGGCAACCACCCACACGATGGTCGACGTGCTGTGGTCGCTGTGGTTCCGATGACGAGCAGTCCGAAAAGTTACTAACACGAGCGCATCCGCTCTTCGCCCGGTTTGGAAGAATTGAGCAAAGTGCCGCGCATGAGATTGCAATGGTTTGCAATTACGGAAGGGAAGCGGTCGAGGAATTCAAAGCTAAGCCTTTTCTGTTGAGCAGCTTAGGATTCAGCATCATTGGAATCCTACTTGCTTATATCCGTTCGATTGAAGTGCGCCCAGGAAAGGTGTTTCGATGAAACTCAATCGAGTGCTCTGGTGTCTTAGCCTGTTTTTTGTTCTCTGCAGCATAGCCTTCGCCGACGATCTGCCGCCGGGCGATCCGCGAATGGTAATCGACGATCCGATTTGCGATAGCAACGTGCCATGCGCTCCGCTGGTTACTCCAGGAGTCGAGTTCACGTTTACCGCCGGTGCGGATGGCAACACCGCAACGCCGGGCAGCTTCCAGGTGAGCGGTGGGAATTTCTTCAACCTGGACGTCGAGACGTTCGGAGCAATCGACCCTTCACTCGTCAACTGCGAGAGCAACAAATTCAGTTGCGTGGTCACAGATCTTGGCGATGTGACGGATATGTTCTTCAGCATTCCGGTTTGCGAAGCCGAAGTTTGTTCCGGCGGATTCCCAAATGGGGACGTGTTTACGATCACTCTTCAAGGCTGGCAAGTTGAGCAGGAGTTCTTTGCCATTGCCAATTTGTCGAGCCGGCCGACTTCGGCACGGATCAGCGCGCCTGAACCTTCGGTGGTGCTGCTGCTGGGTACCGGCGTTTTAGCAATTGTTGGCCGCAAACGATATATGCTGCGAACCTAACTCGATTGCAGAGCGGCGCGGGCGATTCATGAGTCCGCGCCGCTGCATGTGATTCCTGATTTGGAACTAATCCACTCAGGCCAGGGATGGCCTCGCTGCAGTCGAAGACCGCGCATGCACTTTCTCCAGCAACCTTCGACGGTGCTGCGCCTCGTACATTCGTGCAGCACGATGCTCAGCTCTTGCGACAAATGCCGGCTGCGAAGTATCGCTGTCCGCTAGGTGGGATCGTGCATTAATCCAGGGCTCTTTGCCTCAAAGGACGTCAGGGGAATGATGCAGCCGTTTGATTCGCGGCGTCTGGAATCTACTGCGTTTCGGGAGGCAACGACTTAGCGAACTTTGCAAATTCGGGAAGGGCCTGCACCTTGGCGAGTTCCGGATCATTGCGTACATCCTGCAATGAATATCCTTTGCGCAAGGCGTCTTCCAAATTGCGCAACGCGTCCTGCTGGCGGCCGCCAATGGTATCGACTACCGCCTGAACGTACATTAATGTGACGTCCTTGGGATCGATTGCACGTGCGCGCCGCACAAACGTGAGAGCATGAGCGTCGTCGCCTTTCTTGGCGTAGTACTCGGCGATCTGCCCCATTCGATTCGCGTCCCGAGAGTTGACCGTGAGAGCCTTTAGCGCAGCAGTGATCGCGCGTTGATAGGTGGCATTGGCCTGTTGCGGCCGGTTCGCCCAGCGGTAAGCATCAGCGAGATTGCCCAGATTCTCGACGGAATTTGGGTTCAAGCTCGCCGCTTTTTCGAACATCGGCACTGCGTCGACATACCGCTTGAGGTAGAAATACACAGTTCCCAAATTGGTATAGCCAATCGCGGACTGATCCAATTCCAACGACTTTTGCAAAACCGGAATGCACTTTTCAAACTGTCCTAAATTGAAGTAGGCCACGCTCAGGTTTCGATATCCGGAAGGATTGTCGGGCTCCAGTTCGATGACCTTCTGAAATGCGCGAATTGCCTCCTCATTTCGATTGAACCGCAACGCTGCGCCGCCTAGCGCGTTGTAATTGAACCAGTAGTACGGATTGAGCTGAATTGCGCGGTTGTAAGCGGCCAGAGCCTCCTGCTGATTCTTCGTCGACCGGAAGGCGTCGCCCAGCCTGCGGTACCCTTCGTCGGAGTTGGGCGCCAGCTCGATAGCACGCTTCAGCATCGATATGGCCTCTGCCGTTTTTCCCGTGGCAAGATAAGCGCTGCCGAGGGCGAAATAGGCTTCAGGAAGATTTTCATTCAGACTCTGCGCGTTTTCCGCAGCGCTAACCGCGCGAAAGGCCCAATCGCTCTCTTTTGTGCTGACATACATTCGCAGATCGGCGTCGGCGATGCCGGCGTAAGCCATTGCGAAGTTGGAGTCGATCTTTACTGCCTGTTCATAGAAGGAGATGGCCTTCTTGACGCTGTCGACATTTAATTGATCGCGCATGGCATTGCGGCCTTTCAAGTACAGGCCGTATGCAGCGAAATTCTCGGTCTGGTGCAGCGTCACGCGCGCCAGACTTTCATTCGAGGGTTTGCTCGTGAGGGTGTTTACCAATTTGGAATAGATCTGATCTTCCAGTGTGAACAGGTCCTGGGTGACGCCTTCGAAGCTTTGCGTAAGAAGGCGCTGGCCTTTGTCGGTGTCGAGGTTCACGATGATCTGGAGGCGATCGCCCTGACCCTGCACGGATCCGCTGATCAAGAGGTTCGCACCCAGTTCGTGCGCAGCTTTTTGCAGCGGCGCGCCAGCCGCAATCTTTTGCACTGCCGTTGGCGATGCAATCTGAACCTCGTTCAACCCGAAGAACTTGGCATACAGCGAGTCGTTGAGGCCGATGGCGATTTCGCTCAGCTTCTCATCGTCACCAACCACTTTGAAGGGAAGAATCGCCAGGTGCTTCTCTGGCACTGGCTGCTGCATGCTTCCAAGCTGAACGCGCATTCCTCGAATAATCGGCAGATAGTGGCGAACCACCGGCACCAGGGCGAGAAGAATTACCGCCGCGACTGTCAAGGCAACCGTTCTTCGGGAGACGCGAGGCGCCGCCTGTTTCCCGGCGGGCGTGAATCTGTGTGATTCAAGGTCGGTGAGAACATCCGAAAAGCTCTGGTAGCGTCGCGTGAGATCCTTCTCGAGGCAACGCATGATGACGCCGGCAAGATACGGCGGCAGCTTCGCGTTCAGGAGCGTGGGATTGCGCGGCATCGACTGCACGCGTCCGAGCATGAGCTGGAGCGAATTTCCCTGAAAGGGAAGGTCGCCAGTGACCATCTCGTAGAGCATCAGGCCGAAGGAGTAGATGTCGGTGCGTCCGTCGATTTGACCGCACTCAACCTGCTCCGGCGACATGTAGCGCGGCGTGCCCAGGACCTGGCCGGCTGAGGTCATGGCTGTAGCGGCCAGTGCGTCAGCTTCGAGCGACTTCGCCAAACCGAAGTCGGAGACGTAAACGCATCCTGACTCGTCCAGCAGAATGTTCTGCGGCTTCAGGTCGCGGTGGACAACGCCTTCGTGGTGTGCGGCTGCAAGAGCCTGACAAATCTGCTTGCCGATTTCCACCGCGCGCTCCAGCGGGAGAAGCTTCTGCTCCTGGATGACCTCCGCCAAGTTCCGTCCCTGGATGAAAGCCATGGAGATGAACTTGACTCCGGCGCCTTCGCCAAGATCGTGGATGCGGAGGACATGCTTATGCGAGATGCGGCTGGCTAGCAGTAGTTCCTGCTTAAAGCGCTGCAGGATCTCCACGTTCGCCATTAGCTCCGGGCGGATCACTTTCAACGCGACCATGCGATCAAGCTCCAGATCGTAGGCCTTGTAGACGCTACCCATGCCTCCTTCGCCCAGTTTGCCTTCCACGCGATAGCGCGGGCCGAAATCGGGTGGTGGTGCAGGCGCCGTGCTCGGGGCCGCCGCTGCCGCAGAAAACCGCCCAGTGCCGGATGGGATAGCAGAAGAGCTCAAGCGGCTTGATGGCGCCATCGTTGGTGCGTCGAAGCTGTCGAATGTCTGGGCTTTGGAAGGAGGCTGTCCCAGGACGAGATTCAGCGACGACGAGCAGGAGCTGCACGTCATAGCATCGTCAAGGTTTTCCGTGTGGCAGACCGGGCACAGCATTGGAGACTGCCCGAAATCATTGTCCAGAATGTCCCAAAATGCAAGTTAAGGGTAAGTGTTACCAGACGACAAAAAGGGCCTTGTCAAGGCCCCTGAAGTACTCATGCGCTGGGTACTGAGAGTTGCCGTTCGTACAAGTTCCGTCGCAGGTCACTCCAGAATTGGTGTGATAGGTTTTTTGTATGTCAGCATCAGCAGCCAATCAGCAACCGACTCCGGTTCGAATCTTCCAGATGCTCAATGCCTTTCAGCAAACGGAGGCCCTGCGAGCAGCCATTGATCTTGATGTATTCACGCAACTTAGCGATGGCCCGCTCAATGCCAGTGCGCTCGGGAAGCGCATCGGAGCCGCTCCTAAGGGAGCCAGAGTTCTATGCGACTACCTGGCCATTGCAGGCCTCCTCAATAAAGACAAAGACCAGTACTCGCTCACTACCGAGGCCCAGATGTTCCTCAGCAAGAAGTCACCGGCGTACATCGGCTCGGCGACTCAGTTCATGTGCAGCGATTATCACCTGCGCAATTTTTCCCAACTGGCTGAGGCCGTCCGCCACGGTGGATGTGGCGTACAGGACTCCAGCACGTCGCCCGAGAATCCTATGTGGGTGAACTTCGCGCGTGGCATGGCTCCGCTGCGTGTGCCTGCTGCGGAATTCATTGCCAAGCTGGTTGGCGCCGATCAGCAAAGGCCGATCAAGGTGCTCGACATCGCTGCAAGTCACGGACTGTTCGGTATCACCATCGCGAAACACAATCCGAAAGCGGAAATCGTGGCGCTCGACTGGCGGCCGGTGCTCGAAGTGGCCAAGGAGAACGCGGCGAAGGCTGGAATCCAGAACCGCTATAAGACAATTGCCGGCAGTGCCTTCGATGTCGACTTTGGCAGCGGATACGATGTCGCGCTAGTCACTGCGTTCCTCCATCACTTCGATGTCGCTACAAACGAGAGGTTTCTCCGCAAGATTCATAGCGCATTGAAGCCAGGAGGAGTTGTAGCCACGTTGGAGTTCGTGCCTAACGACGACCGCATAACGCCACCACACGCGGCCGGGTTTGCGCTGATCATGCTTTCGAACACAGCGTCTGGCGACGCATACACGTTCCGCGAGCTCGATCAGATGTTCCGCAATGCAGGCTTCGGTCCGAGCGAGCTACACAATAACCCCAACAGCATCGATCAGGTGATCATCACGAAGAAGTAAAGCTGCGAGTCGGCTGTCTTCGTCCAAACCTCAACTCATTCCGTAGCGCGATAGCAGCTTCGATTCGCGAGGCATCGCTGCGGATGAGCCACGTTTTCATCCGGACCGCTGTTGGCCATAGTGGCAAGACACCAATACACAGCGGTACTCGATTTTCCCTGCTCCCATCGGTGAGGCGCTCCAGCGAGAGATCCGAACGCGGTCTTCGTGCGAAGACAGGCGCATACATCTGGAGCTTCGGTTTCGAGTTCGTCCTCAGCCTCGGGCCAATTGGCATATGCATGAACGAATTGTTCTTCTGCGCTCATGCGCTCACTCCTGCGGCTTCGTCGATCGTCATGGGATATGGAGCGCCCTTGGCCGCGCGCAGAATTGTCCGCCGAACCACCGCTTCGAATATCGGGAGCTTGAAGGCGTTGTTCGACATCGGGGTTGCTCCAGCCAGAGCTTCCTTTGCCGCTGCACGAGCGCTTTGCTCGGAGATTGCGGCGCCACTCAGCTTGGTTTCTGCGCTTTTGGCGCGAAGAGGTGTAGGCGCGGCGAATCCCAAAATGACATTCGCTTTCTGGCAACTCTCGCCGTTCATTTGGAGAGCTACGGCTACCGCAGCGAGAGGCCAATCGAAAGATTCTTTCTCGCCTTGCTTGTAATAGGCCGACTTGGTGCCGTCAGCGGGCGCAGGGACGGTGATTGAGGTAATCAGTTCGCCGGGCAAAACGGAGGCCTCGCGCGTTACATCCTGCTCGGGCGTGACGAACAGATCTTCAACGGCAACGTTGCGCTTTCCTTGCGTGCTCGTGAGTTCAACGTGCGCTCCGAATGCAATCAGTGGGATCGCCAACGACGATGGATGCACGATGGCGCAAAGCTGGTTATCGAAGATGGCGTGGTACTCGTTCTCTCCGTCCTGCGCAAAGCATTTGTCTCCACCTTTACGCAGACAGTGAAAATCGCTGGAACGGAAGTACCAGCAGCGTGGACGCTGCAGAAGGTTCCCACCGATCGTTGCCATATTGCGAATTTGCGGTGTCGCCGAATGCTCGGCTGCTTCGGCGAGCGCAGTGTAACGCGTGCGCACGGTCTCGTTCGCGTGCAATTGCGCCAGCGTCACCAGCGGACCGATGCGCAGGCCGTCGTTGTCTTCCGCGATCTGATCCAGACCACGTACGTGGCGGATGTTCACCAGCCGCTTCGGCGCGTCGATCCCTTCTTTCATGCGGTCGAGCAGATCGACTCCGCCTGCTTTAATGACTGCTCCGTTCGCAGCTTCGCGCAAGGCGTCCTGAATCGATGCGGCCTCAACGTACTCGAATGCGTTCAGCGGATACATCGAGCTCATGCGCTCTCTCCTTTTTCGCTCGCGTGCAGAGCGGCTAAGACCTTTGCCGGAGTCATCGGCAGGTGCCGGATGCGAACGCCGGTTGCGTTATAGAACGCATTGGCAATGGCTGCCGAGGTCGGAATGGTCGAGGGCTCTCCGATCCCGCTCGCGTCCGTCGAGCTAAGTGCAAGATAGTCTTCGATGACATGAATCTTGATTTGCGGCACCTCACGCGGCCCCGCGAGTTTGTAGAATTCCAAATCGGGATTCACGGGAATGCCGGTATTGCGATCGAGAATGCGGTTCTCGTACAGCGAGAACGAGATTCCCTGCAGAATCCCGCCGTTGATCTGGCTCTCTAGCGCCAGTGGATTAATCGGGCGTCCGCAATCGTGAACCGCCGTGACCTTCTCTACCTTTACGACTCCCGTTTCGGTGTCGACGGCCACTTCGGCAAATTGCACGCCGCCAAGCGTGACGTGAGCCCTGGCATAGTCGGGGACGCGCTTGGCCCGTGCGGCGATCTCGTCGGTTTTGATCTTCGCTGCCGCCTGCTTGAAGGTCAGCGATTTGCCGCCGTTCCTGGCGACGACTTTGCCGTCCTGCAGTGCCAAGTTGTCGGCACTCGTTCCCAAAGCGGGAGCGACCTGCTGCAGCAACTGAATTTTGGCTTCGTGTGCCGCATTGCGAGCGGCAGGAGTGATGGAGCTGGTGGTCATGCTTCCACCCGATGGCGGCCCGGGCGGGAAGTGCGTGTCGCCGATGCGGATGTGAATGTCATGGGGCGTGAGACCGAGTTCTTCCGCCACCACTTGCGCAAGAGCGGTACGAATGCCGCCACCGATGTCCTGCACTGCGGAGAGCAATTCGACAGAACCATCGCGGCCAATACGAACTTCGCAGGCGGAATCCATGCTATTGATGCGATACCACACCGACTGCGCCACTCCCATTCCGCGCTTCACCGGACCAGGATCTGAACCGGCCTTGCGCCGCTGCGACCAGTTCACAAGCTGCGCGCCTATGCGGCGCTCTTCGCGGCGTGCCGGATGCGAGTCGTTCTTGTCGCGCAGCTCCAAGGGGTCGACTCCGAGCTTCTCTGCAAGTTCGTCGACTGCCTGCTCCAGCGCGAAGCATCCTTGTGGATGTCCGGGCGCGCGGAACGATGTGCCCGGACCGGCGTTGATGAACACGTCGCTCTCTTCGGTGAGTACGTTCGGACAGTCGTACATGTTCTGCACCGGCCCAGCACTTCCTGCACCGGTAGCTGTGCCCGCAGTTCCATAGGCAGTCAAATGCAGCGCCGCCAGCTTGCTGTCCTGGCTCGCCGCAATGTGCAGCGTCTGTTCCGAATCGGGACGATTGCCTCCGAGCGCATGCTCCTCGCGACGGTGGTACATCAGCCGCACTGGAGCGCCGGTTTTCTGCGACAGCGCTGCAGCGATTGCTCCGGAGTTGCCGGCTCCGAACTTCGCTCCGAAGCCGCCGCCCATGTACTCGGTAATCACGCGCACCTTTGTCTTGGGCAGATGGAAGATGGCTGCCATCTCATCGCGCACGCTGCTGGTTGACTGAGTCGAGGCCCAGACGGTCAGCATGTCCGGCTTCCAATCGGCGACTACTCCGTGAGGCTCCAGCGCCGAGTGCGTTTGCACCTGTGTGCGATATGTGGCCTGGGCCTTGGCGTGAGCGGATTCGAGTGCCGATTTGGGATCACCTTTTCCCTTGTCGTTCGGACCTAGCGACGGACCACGAACGTTGCCGTGCTGCTGAACATCTTCACCTCCGCCACCTCCACCTGCAGTTTCGCCTTGAGCGGCAGCTCCCGGATACACCGGAGGAGCATCCGGCTTGCGTGCTTCGTCGAGGTCGATGACGAACGGCATCGGCTCATATTCGACTTTCACGCGCCGCGCTGCTTCGACTGCAGCCGGATATGAGGTCGCGGCAACGGCCGCGACCGGCTGACCGACGAAGCGCACCGTCGGATATTTGCCGGATTCTTTGCTCTTGTCCCTAAGCTCGGCTACGTCATAGACGTGTTGCACCACGTGTACGGCCTTCACGCCGGGATACGATTCCGCTGCGCTGGTGTCGACCGACTTCACCTGTGCATGCGGCTGCGCTGAGGGAACCAGCGCAGCGTATAGCATCCCAGGAAGCTGGATGTCTGACGTGTACTTCGCCTGACCGGTAACCTTCATCCGGCCATCAATGCGGGTGGCAGGCTTGCCGATCACGCGCAGCTCGGAGTTCGCAGGCAATGGAGGCGGAGCATCGGCCGGAACTAATCGAGTGAGCTCTGTGAGCTTGGCATTTTCGGCTTCTGCGCCTGGAATGCCGGCAACTAATTTTTCCTCGCGCTTTCCATTTGCGGAACCAGCGGCTGCAGCGGTGTGCTGCGCGTTCTTTCTAACCGTCTTCGATTCCTGCTTAGCTCCCTGAGCCGGATTTGCGGGCTTAGTCTCTTGGGCTTTGGATTCTTGTTCGAGGGTTCTCATCGCTTATGCCCTCCGTGCCTTGGCAGCCGCCAATGTTGCGTCAAAGACTTTCGGATAAGTTCCGCAGCGACAGATGTTCCCGCTCGTAGCCATCTTCACGTCTTCGAGTGTTGGACTGGGATTGCGCTCGACGAGTGCCGCACAGCTCATAATCATGCCCGGAGTGCAGAATCCGCACTGGAGAGCGTCGTGCTCGATAAAGGCCGCCTGCACTGGATGAAGCTGTTCGCCCAAAGCCAGGCCTTCAATCGTGGTGATCTTGTGGGGCGCTGCGTCGATCGCAAGGGTCAAGCACGAGCACACCGGAGTCTTATCGAGCCATACCGTACACGCGCTACAGGAACCGCGGTCGCAGACTACCTTGGTTCCAGTCAGCCCCAAATCAGTCCGCAGAGCATCGGCCAGGGTCGTTCGTGGCTCAATATTCACTTGGCGGGCTTTGCCGTTTACGTTGAGCGTGACCGGCACCGCTCCTGGACCAACTACCTTCGCTCCGCCGTTCGACTGTGCAAGCGCGCTCAAATCGAGAACAGATGCCGCGGTAATGCCGGCCGCTCCTGCTCCCGCGCTCTTAAGAAACGCGCGACGGCTTACGCCGTTGTGACCATTGTGGGAATTTGACGGCGAATTCGGTTTCGCCGGAGGAGAGTTCTTATCTTTCCTCGACATCTGCACCTCCTAACGGTTGGGGAGTTGCGGTTAGTAAGTGACGGACCTGCTGTCAAAATGTGTGAAGGAAAGACTACCACCGCTCGCGTTAAAAATCCTTCTCTGCCCGCGTACAATCTTTTGTTCATGGAAATGTTCATGGAAAGCGTATGGAACCCGTAATTCCGGTGAGTTTCCGGACTGGGCTATCAGACGATGTCTAGTTAGAGCTTTCTTCCAATAAGGCTGTACGAGCGAGAGTCTGCATGCATCCGATCACCGAAAGCATCCGCGAGGCGATCTCAACAGCTATCGAGGGGCTGACCGAGGAACAATTGCGGCGGCATCCTGAAGGCAAATGGGACTCCGCTTCCATTTTGGAACACTTGGCGCTTACGTATGGAGGCACTGCGCGAGTGATGGACAAATGCGTGCGGGAAGGACGCTCGCTGGCCACCTACGCTACAGCGAAACATCGCGCCGCTCAGCTCCTGGTACTGGGCTTCAGTTACATTCCCGGTGGGAGAAAGGCGCCTGACCGCGTTGTGCCTACCGGCATCGGCGGCAAAGAAGCGCGGGAACTCATCTTCTCTAACCTGGAAAAGATGGATGAAGCCTTGCAGAGGTGCGAGAAGCAGTTTGGAGGCAAGAAGAAGATTGCCGATCATCCAGTGCTCGGCCCGATTCCCATTTCAGGCTGGCGCAAGTTCCACTTATTGCACACGCGCCATCACATGAAGCAGATCAAGGAACGTGCTCGTGTATGCGCTGCAGCTGACCGCAGGACAGCAACAGCCAGGTAGACACGATCTACTCGTAACGCAATGCCTCCATTGGATCGATACTGGATGCGCGCCTTGCCGGCACCAGACAGGCGAGCGCCGCGACTGACAGCATGAGCGTACTGACGGCGAGCAGCACGATCGGACTGCGCGAGCTTCCCTGAATCCAAGTTGAGAGCACGCGGTTCAACGCGACGACTGCTACCAATCCTGTCAACACTCCCAAGCCGACGCTCGCAGCTGCCGACCGGAACACCATCAGCAACACGTCTTTTCTGAGTGCCCCGAGGGCGATTCGGATACCGAATTCGCCCGTACGCTGCGCGACCGAGTAAGAAACGACGCTGTACAGTCCAACCGCAGCAAGGCCTAACGCCAGTGCCCCGAAAATGGCAAAGAGGAACGCGATCATGTGCTCGCGCGCGTACTCCTGCTGGTTGCTGATCCACTGTTCGAGATTTCTGACTTCATGGAACGTTTGCTGGTCGGGGTCCACGCTTTGGATCTGCAAACGAACCTGCCGCAGGATCGAGAGCGGCTCTCCCTGCGTGCGGACGAGAAACTGCGTCCATACCGGCATCATTACCGTATAGGGAATGTAGAACTCAGGTTTAATGGGCTTGCTCAATCCGTCGTCGCGAACGTCGCCGACGATGCCGACGACTTGCAGCCACGAGTCGCTCTGCGGGACAGCGAGACTAAATGGCGCCTCGCCCTTCAGCTCGGGAACGCGGACTTGGCTGCCGAGAGCGTCCCCATTCGGGAAATACTGATGCGCCATAGTTTGGCTGATTATGGCAAGGCGAGCGCCGCGCGAGATTTCGCTCTGATCGAACAACCTGCCTTGGAGCAAAGGAATGTGCAGTGCGGAAAAATACTCCGGGCTAACGAAGTTCACGCGCGAGCGCTGTTGCTCGACTGACGGCTTGCCTGAGATCTCGAAGCGCTGCTCCCATCCATTGTCAGGAGGTGTGGCATTGGTGGAAATTCCCACTGCTACAACCTGCGGAAGCGAAGCGATTTTGTTTCGCAGTTGATCGAAGTAGTTCGCGCGCGCCTGCCAGGTGGTGTACGTGTTGTCGTGAATGGGAACGCCAACCGACATCACATTATGCGGATCGTAGCCAAGTGGTACGTGCATCATGCGTACGAAGGTCTGCATGGCTGCCCCGGCCGAGGCCAGCAGCAATAGCGTGAGCGCCATCTGGCCGGCGATAAGCGCCGTATGCGTTCTGCGGCCTGCTGTGCCCGCCGTCATCTTGCGCGTGCTCGATTGCATCACTTGAGCGATCTGAGGACGCGAGAATTGCAATGCCGGCGCGATGCCAAAAATAATTCCGGTCAGCAGCGCGAGCCCTGCGCTGAATAAGAGCACCGGCATGTTCATCTTGATAGCGGCTTCGTGCGGAAACGAGAATGCCGGCAGCCAGTTGACGATCAACTTAAGGAGACTATATCCAAGGACGATTCCAAGGAGCGTCCCAGAAAAGGAAAGCAGAAGCGCTTCCGTCAGAAGCTGGCGAATGATGCGTATGCGACCTGCGCCGATGGCAGAGCGAACTGCCATCTCATGCTGACGCGCTGTACCGCGCGCGAGCAGAAGAATCGATACATTCCCGCACCCGATCAGCAGCAGCAAGAGCACAGCGCCGAAGAGAAGGTTTAACGCTCCGCCGAGACGCTCGAGAAATTGATCGTTGAACCCTTGCACTGCGACCTTGAAATGCTCGGGAAAATGCTTTGGAGTCTCTTTTTGGAATTGCTCGATCAGCGGCTGCAAACCGCTGTTGGCCGCAGCGTGCGAAACGCCGGGCTTTAGCAGTATCAATGGCATTACCCCGCGCGCCGGATCGGTTGTGAACTTCCACGGTAAGTAAACGTCGCCATCGCCCCAGGTAAAGCGAGGCGGCGCAATTCCGATGACCGTGTAGGTTTTGTGTGTTAGCTGGATGGACTTTCCCAGCAGCGACAGATCGCCGTTATAGTGGCGTTGCCAGAATTGGTATCCGAGAACAGCCACAGGCTGCGGGTCTTGTCCTTCGGGCGCGTCGCTGGGCAAGATTGCGCGCCCGTAAAGCATCGGCACGCCGAAGTGATTGAAGGCTCCGCCGGTGAAGTAGATTGCGGTCACGTCCTCGGGCAGATCCCCGCCGGTTACCGTGAGGTTCCACTCGTCCATTCCTTCGGCGCTCTCGATCGGTCCAGCCTGGCGAAGCTGCTGCAGCTGTGGTCCGGTGACACTCACCCAATTGGGATTGCCACTGTTGTCACGGAGGACGAGATGAATCATGCGATCGACGTTCGCATACGGATAAGGATTCACCAGCACCGCATAGATCACGCTAAAGACGGCAGTGGTCGCTCCGATACCGAGAGCTAGAGAAAGGACGGCAACGGCAGCAAATCCTGGTGAAGTGCGCAACTGTCGCAACGCGAAGCGGAGATCCTGTAGCACAACTTCCATGCCCGTTCTCCTGTGCGGCGTTTTGCCGCAACAGTTAGACCAGACAGGCAGGAAAAGGTTTGTGTTCGGTTTTGGGAGAATGCTTTTTCCATGGCGAACAGCGTGAAAAGAGCAACGGTCAGCGGGATTTTCGTGAGGACTGTCGGCACTCCAACTGTTCGCTTGCGAACAGCAGTGTGCGAGCCGCGACCTTCATGAAATTAGTCCAACCATGATCGTGCTTGCGACTCAGCGACTTACATTGTTGCGTGAGTGGTAACGGAACTGCTTCGGATTATCAATGCGCAATTCTGTTTGATTAACTTTTGTGCGGAGGCGATGAGCGATGAACCTCGAAACTCTGTGGCAAGACTTCCGGCATGGGTTCAGGCTGTTGCGCCTGAATCCAGGGTTCACAACCGTTGCATTGCTCTCCCTCGCGTTAGGAATCGGCGCGAATACCGCGATTTTCCAATTGCTCGACGCGGTGCGCCTTCGCATGCTGCCGGTGAAGAATCCGCAAGAGCTTGTCGAGCTCCGCATTGATTCCAAGACTGGCCGCAGCGGATCGTTCGTCAACGGCTACTCGCAGTTCACCTATGCCCAGTGGGAGGCCTTGCGCTCTCGCCAACAGGTCTTTTCCGATCTTTTTGCCTGGGGGCCGGAGCGGCTCAATCTTGCTTCCGGCGGCGAGGTACGCAACGCGGATGCACTTTGGGTAAGCGGAAACGCCTTGAATGCTTTGGGTGTGCAGCCCATTTTGGGACGTGTCTTCACTCCCGCCGACGATTATCGGGGCTGCGGACTGCCAGGAGCTGTAATCAGCTATTCGTTCTGGCAGCGGGAGTACGGCGGTGATCCCGGCGTCATCGGACGCAAGCTGAGCCTGAACAGCCATCCTTTGGAAATTATCGGTGTAACTCCTGCAAGCTTCTACGGAATGATTGTCGGGCGCAGTTTCGATGTTGCCGTTCCCCTTTGCGGTCAAGCGGCAATCAATCCGGCAGCCGTGAATGGCGACACCAGCGTGCTTGATGTGCCATATGTTTGGTGGCTGAGCATCATGGGTCGGCTCAAGCCCGGCGTATCGATGACTACGGCGACGGCGCAGCTCAATGCGATTGCTCCAGCTCTGTTTCATGACACGATGCCTGCCGGATGGGCGGGAGAGCGCGCGCACGAGTATCTGAGCTTCCGCTTCAAGATGTTGCCGGCAGGAAACGGCGCATCGAATCTGCGCGAGGATTACAGCACGCCGTTGTGGGTGTTGTTGGGCATTGCCGGACTGGTGCTGCTCATCGCGTGCGCGAATCTCGCCAACCTGATGCTTGCCCGTGCCAGTGCCCGGGAACGTGAGATCGCAGTGAGGCTGGCGGTTGGAGCTTCCCGCTCGCGCATCACCCGCCAGTTGCTTACCGAAAGTCTGCTGCTCGC
>DASTZZ010000006.1 GCA_035764005.1 Terriglobales bacterium | reverse complement strand
GCTGCAACTCGTCGGCTCGTTGGTCGTTGCCGATTACGACTACTTGCGTGTGGGGCCGCGAGTAAAGCGTCAAAGCGATTCCATAGGTTGCGGCGAAGATGCCGAAGTGGCCGGCTACGTCGGCGAAGGCTTTGAGAGTTGATTCCGCGATTTCACGATGCTTCGCTTCACCTGAATATTCATACAGGCGCAGCAGAGCAATGGCGGCCGCCGGATTTCCCGCAGGTGTCGGCGAGTCTTGCAGCGGCTTACGGCGTGCGCTCAGTGCTCCGAGATTGCCTTGCAGTGCCTGGCGCGAGGTGTCGAAGAATCCGCCCGCGGTTTCGTCGTAGAAGCACTCGATCATCTTGGCGGCGATGCGCTCGGCGAAGCGGTAGTAGCTGAGGTCGGTCGTGGTCTCGTAAGCGTCGAGGCATGCGATTGCGGTGAAGGCATAGTCATCAAGCAAGCCGGCGACTTCGCGATGATTGGCAGAAGCATCGGAGTAGGCGATCACGTGCTTGAGTCCGCGTTCCGGCGACCACGCTTCTGACAGCAGACGATCGAGCGAGCGCAGCGCGAAGTGCCCGGCATCTTCGAGACCCAACGCCTTCGCGGCTTCCAGGTAGGCGGAAACGCAAAGCGCGTTCCAGCTTACATAGACCGTCTTGTCGATGTACGGCGTAGGACGCTTCACGCGCGCGTCCAGCATCTTGCGCTTGGCTGTCGAAATGAGTTGGCGCACTTCGTATGTGCGGAGCTTCATGCGCGTGGCGATCTGCTCTGGAGTGGCGCGTACGTGGAGCACATTCTTTTCCGGACGATGATGCATTTCGCCGACTTCGCCGATGTCGTAATAAAACGACGCGGCCTCGAGTTCCTGCGGATCGAGAACTTGCGCCGCTTCAGCTTTCGACCAGGTGAAGTAATCGCCGTCGTCATGAAGATCGATATCGGCATCCTGTGAGGCGTAGAAGCCGCCGCGCTCGCGGTCGCTCAGCCACTCGTCCATCCAGCGGATGATGTCGCGCGCGATGTCGGCATAGAACGCGTTGCCGGTGAGTTGGTAGGCATGCACGTAATTCTTGAGCAGCTCCGAGTTGTCGTACGACATCTTCTCGAAGTGCGGCACCACCCAGCGCTCGTCGACCGAGTAGCGGTGAAAGCCGCCGCCGAGCTGGTCGTAAACTCCGCCATTGGCCATGTGGTCGAGCGTGGTCGTGATCACCTTCAGCGCCTGCGGATCGTCGGTTTGTCCGCAATGATCGATCAGCAGGTCGAGAATCGAGGGATGAGGAAATTTCGGAGCGGATCCGAATCCGCCATTCTGCGGATCGCAGCCTTGAATTGCCGATTTCACCATGCCTTCGACGAGCGTCGGCGAGATCTCGCCTGCGCGTCCGGCGAATGATTCGGCTTGATCGATCGCGGCCATTACGTGCTCGGCGGATTCGAGCACCTCGCCGTGCTTCTCGCGATAGGCTTCGGCGAGCGCGGTGAGAATGCGTTTGAACCCTGGTCTCCCATAATGGTCCTCGGGAGGGAAGTAAGTGCCGCCGAAGAATGGACGACCATCGGGCGTGAGAAACGCTGTGAGCGGCCAGCCCCCTTGTCCACTGATCGCCTGCACAGCAGCTTGATATCGGCTATCGACGTCGGGACGCTCGTCGCGATCGACCTTCACGGCGATGAAGTGCTCGTTGATGAGCTTAGCGATTGCGGGATTCTCGTAGGACTCGCGGTCCATCACATGGCACCAGTGGCACCACACAGCGCCGATGTCCAGCAGCACCGGCTTGTTCTCGCGCTGAGCTTTTTCAAAAGCATCGGCGCCCCATTCGTTCCACTCCACCGGTTGGTGCATAGCAGAGCGCAGGTAAGAAGAAGAGGCGCGCGCAAGCGAGTTCGTGGGCTCGGGCATAAACATTAAGTCTAGCGCAGGTGAGACGGGCGGACGGACGCTTGAGGCGTGGAGTTCGGCCTAGGCGTTAGCCATAATCGATGGGTAATAGAGAAGGGAAGGCATCGGCGCGGCAACGTTGAGGAGCGAGCGGCTGATCGCGTTCTCAGTGCCGGAGGCACGAAATGTGAGAGCCCAGGACGAAGTCCTGGGTTGGCGTGATTTGAATCCGAGTCCCGGAGGGACGGCATTCATTCGGAAGAGAAGTTCTGCGCCAGTGGTTTCTAACGAGGCCGTTCCTCCGCACAACACAATTGGAGGAGCAGAAGTCGTGCCAGGTGTCGTCCCTCCGGGACTCTGTTTTTTGTCTTTCTAACCCAGGACTTCGTCCTGGGCTTTCACATGTCGTGCCTCCGGCACTGTGATCGACTCGAAATCACCAGCCAGATCACCAATCACCAATCACGCAATCACGCAATCACGCAATCACGCAATCACGCACTGTACCTCCTTGCGCTTTCACAAATTCCCTGTATTTTGTTGTGCGTGCAAAGACGATCATTAGTTGCGGCCGCTGCGGCGGTAATACTCTTTCTTCCCATTACGGGACTTGCTCAATCCACCGCTCCCAAATCCTGGACAGCGCAATGGATCACCTCGCCGGATATCCAGCAGCGCGCCGAAACGGTGCTGCACTTTCGCAAGGTGCTGGATCTCGCTGAGGCGCCTGCGCATTTCGTGCTGCACGTGAGCGCCGACAACCAGTTCATCTTTTTTGTGAATGGACAGCACATCGGCGCGGGACCGGCGCGCAGCGATCTCGCGCACTGGAGGTACGAGACATACGACATTGCTTCACATTTGCATGCAGGCCGAAACATCATGGCCGCTACCGTATGGAACTTCGCAACTAACGCCGCGATTGCGCAGATCAGCGATCGCACTGCGCTCCTCGTGCAGAGCGATGGAGAAGCGGAGCGCGCCGCTGACACGGACGCAACTTGGGAAGTCGAGCAGGAGAAGGCGATCACGACTGTGCACCCGCAGGTTCATGGCTACTATGCCGCTGAACCGGACTTGCGTTTCGATGCCGCGCAATTCGATTGGTCGTGGAATACGGAATCGAACGGCCCGAAATCGGCGTGGACTAAGGCTAAAGTGGTGAGCCGCGCGGCTCCGCGGCTCTCCAGTGATTCTCCGAATAGCTGGCAGCTTGTGCCTGATCCGCTGCCGCGTTTTGATTTGAGTCTGGTTTCATCCGGCAAAGTTGTTCGAGCGACAGGCATTCCGGCGACGACTGCGTTCCCGGAAGGGGAAGTCGCGATCCCGGCGCACACTTCAGCGGCGATTCTGATCGATGCTGGTCAGCTTACTACTGCGTATCCGCAGCTTACGGTTGCCGGCGGGCAGGGTTCGACGGTTCGCCTCACCTACGCCGAAGCCCTGGTCGATGAAAAACGCGAGAAGGGCAATCGCAATCAGATCGAAGGCAAGCACATCGAAGGAGTAGCCGACGACTTCCTGCCCGACGGCTCGGACTCTTCTAATTTCATTCCGCTGGTCTGGAGAACTTGGCGGTATTTGCAGCTCGATGTGCAGACGTCCGATCAGCCGTTGCGCCTGATCGGTCTCAAAACCTGGTTCACAGCATTCCCATTTGAGGAACGCGCTTACTTCCGTTCTGATGACGCGTCACTCACGCCGATATGGCAGATCGGCTGGCGCACCGCGCGTCTCGACGCGCACGACACTTACATGGACACGCCGTACTGGGAGCGGCTCCAGTATGTGGGCGACACGCGCATTCAGGCGCTGATCTCGTATACCGTTGCTGGAGACGATCGGCTCGGGCGCCAGGCGATTGATGCGTACAACAACTCGCGCATTCCGGATGGGCTCACACAGAGCCGGTATCCATCTTCGTTGGTGCAGATGATTCCGACGTTCTCGCTGCTTTGGGTGGGCATGGTGCACGACTTCTGGATGTATCGCGCCGACACCGATTTTGTACGTGCGCAGCTCCCCGGGACGCGCACCGTGCTCGACTGGTACCTGCGACATCAGCGCGCCGATGGTCTGCTCGGCAAACTCCCGTGGTGGCCATTTGTGGATTGGGGCAAGGATTTTCACGGCGGGGTGCCTCCAGAGGACGAGGATGGCGGCTCGTCGATCATCACGTTGCAGTTTATTGAAGCTCTTCGTTATGCCGAAGAACTCGAAAAAGCTTACGGCGATCAGCATCTGGCGCAGACCTATCGCATTGCTTCCGAGCGGGCGGCACAGGCGGTCTGGAGCAAGTGCTGGAATTCCCAATATGGACTGCTGGCCGATACTCCCGCGCAAAAACACTTCAGCCAGCATGCAAATATTCTCGGCGTGTGGCTGGATGTGATTCCTCGCGAGCGGCAGAAGGATGTTGTGCGGAAGATACTGTCGACCTCGGATGAGGGGTTCACGGCATCGGGTCCGGTCCCGCAGATGACTGCCGCGACTTACTACTTCCGCTTCTATCTCGCTCGGGCATTGGAGCACGCCGGAATGGCCGACGATTATCTCCGCCTGCTCGGTCCGTGGCACCAGATGGTCGCGCTTGGTCTGACCACATGGGCCGAGTCGCCCGAGCCGACACGCTCGGACTCGCACGCCTGGAGCGCGCATCCAAACTATGATCTGCTGACGATTGTGGCTGGGATTCGCCCCAAGGCTCCGGGTTTCGGTAGCGTCAGCATTGAGCCTCATCTGGGAGCGCTACAGCACGTCGAGGCTGCAATGCCTACCTCAAAAGGATTGGTGCAGATCAAATACGATCGCGCCGGAGCTGGCGTGCAGGCGGAGATTACGTTGCCGGACGGAGTCTCGGGGGAGTTGGTGTGGAAGGGACGGTCTTGGACGCTACATGGGAGTGAGCAGCGGGTGGTGCTGCCGTGAGCCCCGTGAGGGTTGCGGGTCAGTACCGTCCGCGGTAGCGGATGGGTGGGTGAAGTTTGTACCGCGCTCCCACTCGCTGGAGAGACGGCAGTGACTTCCACTGCGGTTTAATCAGCCGACTTGTATTCTGTTACTCACCCGTCCGCTACCGCGGACGGTACTGACCCCGTCCTCGGGCAAGCTGCCGCCCGCGCGGTTGCGGCCTTTGCCTCTGCGCCTCTACACTGGAGGCTCCAACAACTCAGCCTTTATGAATTAGTTCCGCTGGCTTTTTAGCGGCCTGCAGGCGAGCTTTGCGGGCGAGACGGCGGGGAGGGTACATGCGTTTTTTTCTGGTTACACGGTATCTGCTGCTGACGGCAGCAGCCGTGGTACTGGCTTCATGCGGTCATAAATCTTCGCCGCCTCCTGACACGACTCCGGCCTCAATCACCACCACCTCCAGCAGTTTTTCGCTGAACCATGGTGAAGTAGCCACTTTGAGCAGCGCGGACGGGTGCGTTGCCAGTCCGGGCCTGGTCTGCGTCCAGGTGCTGAATTCCAGCAATACTGCCATTACCAGTCCAAAGGTTACCTACACCTCTGCGACTCCTTCCCTGGTCACCGTAAACGCGAGCGGGGAGGTCTGCGCAGGAGTATTCGACGCCAACAACGTTGTTTGCCAGACCAGGGACGCGAACGGAAATCTTTTGCCAGACCAGGTAGTGAATATCAACATCACGTCGGGCAGCATCACCACCGCTTTCCCTGTTTATGTACATGGCCGGGTCGACAAAGTAGAAGTGGATTTGCCGAGCAATCCGCCGGTATGCGTCTCTCAACATCAAACTGAGCAATTTACGGTAAAGGCCTTCAGCGCAGGCCAGGACGTCACTACGAAGGTTGGCCCTTTCACCTGGGCTACTGGCAATTCGACCATTGCAACGGTCGATCAAAATGGCGTGGTGACCTCGCAACTGCCGGGAGCCACGACAGTAGTCGCTTCGATTGGCACTATATCTCCCACGGCGGGAACGCCGGGCATCTTCGTGGCTTGCCCTCCAAAAACGATCTCGTTACACATCTCCGGTGCAAGCGATACGACCTTCAACGTCGCTTCGGGAACTGCGCAAACCCTTACCGCGGATGTGACAGACATTCTCGGACAGCCAATAACATTTACCGGCTCTAACCCACTTACTTATTCGAGCTTCGTGCCAACCGCGGCTTCCATTGCTTCTGGGGGGGCGGTTTCGACGCCCGGAGCCGGCGTGAGCACGTTAGTGGTCTCATGTACTCCCCCGGGTTGCAATCCGGCTCCAGGTCCGAATGTAAACTTTAACGGAACCGGGGTAGGACAGGCGGTGTACAGCAATCCCGTTCTGGGAACGATCACGGGAACGACAGCCACGACGATCTATGTGACCGGCAGCGACAATCCCGATGGGTCAGCAAACAAGTCGTTGATCCCGATTGACAGCGGAACGAACACGGCGGGAACCGCCGTCACCTTGGGCGGCGTTCCCAATTCGATGGTCTTCAGCCCGGACGGGACCAAGGCTTACATTGGCAGCGATGCCGGATTGCTAATTTTCGATCCGGGCACGAACACGGTGACTGCCACGGCGAGCGGTCTGACCGGGAAAGTTCTTAAAGTCTCGAACAATGGAACTAAGATTGTGATCTCCGATACAGCCGCAGGCAAGGTGTTCGTATTCGATGCAAGCCCGAATGTGAACAGTGCGCAGGAGTTTGACATCGCAAACGTCACGGCAGCCGATTTCGCCAGCGATAACAGCAAAGCCTATTTCACCAGCGGCAGCACCGTGTACGAGTACTCGCCCAGTACTGGACTGAAGACACTCTCTTTCGGAGCGGATGGCGTAGTGTTCACGCCGCAGGGCTCGGTCGCATTCTTCGGGGGCAGTTCCGTTCTGGGACTTGCGACCTGCAACGATTCCAGCATTCCGGGAGCCGCCGGAGCTGCGAATGTTCTCGCTGTAGCGCCGGACGGGACTCACATGATCGGCGTCGGTTCGGGCGGCTGGCTGGATTTGGCATACACGATTGCCGCGCTTGCCAACGTTGGCTGCCCGGTGACTGAAAGCAACACGATCAAAACCGGAGCATTTCCGGCTTTCGTCGGCACCCCGACGCAGATTGCGATCGCGTCAGACGATTCGAATGCCTTTCTTACAGGCTACACGGGTGGAAGCGATGCAACGGGGGTTCCGTTCTACCACTTGGTAGACGGAACTACGGGCACAATTGCTCTCTCTGCCGGCGGGCCTCTGTTTTCCGGCGGGCTAACTCAGGATGCGCACTCTCTCTATGTCGGAGTTGGGGGAGCGTCACCGGCAGTGCATCGCATTGACCTGACTGCCGCCGGAACGCCGGATGCGAACCAAATCAGCGTGAGCTTCAATCCGCGGATTGTCGTGGTGCGTCCGAAGTAAAACCAAGAGGCGTATACGAAGGTCACAAAGGCAACATCAAGGTCACAAGGATCGTGGCCTCGCCTTTTTCGTCCGCAACCTGCGTGTTTGCCGTTCTAGCGCACAGACGCGGCCATGATTGCCGAGGAATGTCGGCGGCGCAGTGTGACCGGGTGGGTGTTGGTCGCGACTGAACGGGCCACGTCGTAGTCCAAATCCTGAGAAACGATCTTGTACTCCCCACCGAAGCGCAGGTGCGCGAGTGCGTGGATTTCGGTTTGCATCCACATGCCGGCGACTTCACCGAAGTCCAGCACCAGGTGAACATCTTTCACCCAGAACGAGGGACTTTTTGCCGGCTCGCCTTCCATTCTCACGATGCGATATGAGTTCCGATCGACCCAGATGGTGGCGTTGAGCAGGTCTTTGCGATCGTGCTTGGGCGCGATGGTCAGGCGATAACAGGGTAGGTTGTCGACTCGTTCTTCGCCGTCGTAGTCAAAGCGATAATTTTGCTCGTTGACCATCATCTCCCTGGGATCGCGCGCGGCATCGACTTCGTGATCGAGGATGCGACGGATGACCTTTTCGCCCATTCCGCCGGTGCTTTGGTCGATGTCGTAGGTCTTCATGTTCGGCGGCAGGAAATTGACTTTGGCAACCACCTCCGTGCGTGGGTGTTCGGCGTTTGTGCCAAACACTTTGTAGTCGCGCGTGACGGTGTAGGGAAGCGTTCGACTGTGGTTCTGCGCCTGCGCTTCGGAGATGCGGCGAACGAGGGTAGCCAGGTCGGGCGGTTGGCTCGGTGACTGCTGTGCGGCGGCGGTTTGCGCCCACACGAACGCGATCACCAGAGCTACCGAGATGCTGACATACTGCGAGCGTCGACCAGAACCCACCATGAGACAGAACTCCAGTTATTCAGGAGCGAACAAGTGATTAGAAGCAGGAATCGTTCTCTGGGAAGGCTAGCTACTCGGGATTTTCATCCCTCATCGCGTGAGACGGCAGGCCTGAAAACGGGCGAGAGTGATACATTCTTAGGGCAATGCGCACGAACTTCGCTCTCTTTGTCCTTATGTTTCTGCTCGTTACCGGGCTGTTCTGCTTCATCAACTCCGCCAATGCTCAGGGCGACAACGCCGGAGCGAACCAGGATCGGAAGGCCATCGACGAATTCAATCGGCGATTCGTCGACAACTGTCGCACGATGAACCACAAGGGCGGCGCTGACATGTGGGCTGACGATGGCGTCGACCTGCTTCCAGGAATGGAGCCAATGGTCGGCAAGGCCGTGATCTCGAAATGGCTGCTGGGCCTTGATGATCAGCTAAAAGGGGCAAAAGTTACGCAGTGCGACGTCGATTGGCAGAGTATTCAGGTCTCCGGCGATACGGCTTATGAGTGGGGAATCAACACGCAGACAGTCTCAGTACCGGATAAGCCGGAACCGTTCAGGAATAAGGGCAAGATCACGCTGATTCTGCGTCGGCAGCCTCAAGGGGACTGGAAGCTGGCCCTGGAATCCTGGAATAGCAGTCCGCAGAAGTAATAGTCGGAATGAATCCGAGCGGGGGCCGCTAGTCACAATATGTGACAAAAAATCCCTGCTCATTCCCTGTTCGCTCGGCCGCAGCCTCGTGCTGGCGGCCGGAACCGCCTTGGTTTCATGTAGATCGACGGGCGACTCCTGGAATCCCTGTTAATTCCCTGGTCGCTGCGAAACTTTGCGAATTCTGGGCAGAATTCGAGGATTTTCGAGTCGGAAATTTCCGGTTCGCTGTTTATTTCGCTGTTCCGATTTTCTCCTCGGATTCGGCAGCGTCGCGGTAGCTCAACCGATTACCCTCTCTGGGTATTGTTTTCCCGCCGACGCTTACGGGCTTCGCTGTTCAGGAAACGATAGTCGATTACCTTGACGGCGAATCCGCGTGATCCATCTTCGTTGGTTGTACCGGCTACGCGAACGACCTGACCTGCGCAAAGAACCTCGGCGTTCTGCTGGCCGGAGATTTCGATCGGCATCTCGAAAAACATCTCCAGCAGTTCGCCTTTGGCTGGAGCATCATCCGAATGAATGAAGAGGCCGGATTGGCTGAGATTGTCGATGATGCCCGCAACCAACTCACTTCCGCTCTGGCCGCGGAACTTCACCGGGAGTGCCATGTGTAAACGCCGCGCGCGTGGCGACCAGGTTGCCTTCTTCACAATGTGCTCATCGGGAACAGGAGCGTTGCTGTTCCGCACTCGCTTCCCCAGCCGCTGCATGGTTGGCCAATCGTACTGATACTCGTCTCCGCAGATAAGGCATACCTGGTAGTAGTCGCCTTCAGGGCTCTTGCGAGGCCATCCAAATTCGTGTCGGCAGATTCCCGGAAACAGCTGCTGGAGGAGTTTGCGAGGCATACTCTTCATCTTGCCGGAGTAAACCGTGCGCAGAGAAGAAGAGGGACGGAGGAGTCATGCCGAAAGTAATCAGGTGTTCCTCTGAATGAAAATGATTTCATCGGCTGTAGTTGTTCTTTGATTTGTCGTCGGCCCGCTCCAGCGCCAGTTCGATGAGGCGGTCGATGAGCTTCGGATATTCCAGTCCTGACGCCGCCCACAGCTTGGGATACATGCTTATGGACGTAAATCCTGGCATGGTATTGATCTCGTTCAGGTAGAGCTTGTGATTCGTGGGATCGAGCAGGAAGTCGACGCGCGCCAGGCCAGAACAATCGACAGCTTTGAACGCTGCGATCGCCATCTGCTGAACCTCTTTGGTCAACGACTTGGATAGCTTGGCGGGAATCACCAATTCCGAGCCTTCATCCAGATATTTCGCCGCGTAATCGTAAAATTCCTTTATCGGGACGATCTCCCCGGGGATGCTGGCCTTGGGATCGTCATTTCCCAAAACAGAACATTCAATCTCGCGAGCCTTCTTCTTTTTTCCGCCGACGCCCTGTTCGATCACGATCTTGCGATCGTAGCCGGCGGCCAGATCCATCGCTGGTGTTAGCTCCTTGCCATCGTGCGCCTTGGAAATGCCTACCGACGAGCCCAGATTCGCCGGCTTCACGAAGACCGGATATTTGAGCTTTGATTCGATTTGCTTCTTCACCCTCTTCGGCTCGCGCTCCCACTCGCTGCGCAACACAGTCACGTGTTTCACAATGGGAAGATCTGCAGCCGCGAACAGACGCTTCATTACGTCTTTGTCCATGCCAGCAGCCGAGCCAAGTACTCCGGCGCCGACATAGGGAATGCCAGCAAGTTCGAGCAGGCCTTGAATAGTGCCGTCCTCGCCGAAGGTACCGTGCAGAACCGGGAAGATTACATCTACATCGATTGCCTGATGGGCCACGCGCTGCTGCGGAGCGGGATTGCTCTCTAAAGGAATCAGCGCGTGCCGTTGTCCAGTAGGCTCGGGCGGCACGAGAACAGAGTCTCCGCGCGCGAGTACTGCAGCTCCAGGCGTCATCTCCGGATCGCCAGCGCGAAGATGGCGCGGATTCTCGGCGTGCTGCTCGCCTTTCAGCAGCTTTTCCGATTCGCCACTGGCGAGCCAACGGCCTTCCTTACTGATGCCAATGGGAACTACTTCGTATTTGGTTTTGTCGATGGCATTCAGCACCGAAGCTGCCGATAACAGTGAGACCTCGTGCTCTCCGCTGCGTCCGCCGAAGAGCACACCTACACGCAGTTTTCTCGATGGGGGCATGAAAGTGAAGCTACCGATTTCACTCTATCATCGGCTTGCGGCTGACGATTTGAAGACCTCACCATCCTTCATCACGAAAGTGACATTCTTCAGTGCGTTGACGTCGCGCAGAGGGTCCTGGTTCACGGCAATCACGTCAGCGTAGGCGCCCGGTGCGATTACTCCGAGCTTGCCTTGCATTTCGAGAAGTTCGGCAGCACGTCCAGTGGCGGTTTGGATCGCCTGCATCGGAGTCATGCCGAATTCGACCTCACGTGCGAACTCCTGAGCGATGGGGTCTGTCCACGGAATGCCTCCCATATCGGTGCCAAAGGCGATCTTCACTCCGGCCTTCAACGCTTTATTGAACGATGTCCCATGGACGGCAGCCCGCTTGCGGTCGCGTCGGCCGTCCTCGGTATTCTCCGGCGCCCAGTCGTAGTAATAGACGGAGAGCGTCGGCACATACCAGGTACCCTGCTTCACCATCTGCGCGATCTGCGGGTCGGTAATTTCAAGCCCATGCTCGATGGAATCGCAACCGCCGTCGAGCGCGCGCTGGAGGCCGATTCCATTATAGGAATGGCACGCGACGCGCTTGCGCCAGCCGTGAGCCTCATCGACGACGGCCTTCAGCTCTTCGACGGTCAGCGTGGGCTGGGAAACGAGATTGCCTTTATCGTCCACCCAGGAACGATGAGTCATATAGACCTTGATCCAATCTGCGCCATTGTCGAGTTGCTCGCGCGCAGCCTTGCGGGCTTCGATCGGACCATCAATTAGCTGTGCGCCTTTGGGAACGATAATTTCGGGTGCGTAGCCTTCGAGTGGATATCCGCCAGTCGTAGAAATCGCGCGCGTGGCGACGAACATTCGCGGGCCAGGAATGTAGCCCCCGTTGATCGCCTCCTTGATTCCCACGTCACCGTAGCCAGCGCCCTCGGTTTCCAAATCACGCAGCGTGGTGAAGCCTTGTTCGAGCGCGCGTCGAGCAGATACCGTGGCGCGCGCGGCACGGAACGAGGCCGGATATTTGAGCAATTGCACGTCGTATCCACCCTCGGCGGGATCCTCGCCCTGCAGGAAGATGTGGGTATGCGTGTCAATCAGACCTGGGAGTACGGTTGCCGCGCTGAGATCGATGACTTGCGCCTCGGGAGGAGCTTGTGCATTCTCGCCAACGGTGACGATGTGATCGCCGCGAATGATGATCGTCTGATTTCGCTTCGGTTGCGCGCCGGTGCCGTCAATCAGTGTGCCGGCGCGAATCACCACGGTTTTGGCTTGGCTGGTCGCGTGTGTTCCCATCCACCCCGACGACTGAGCAAAAACAGCGGCTGACAGCAGCATCGGTGTAAGAAACCGAAATTTCTTCATCGGGTCGCCTCCGAATCAGCAACAACATAAGCTTCCGCCTCGATCTCCACGAGCATTCGCGTGTCGAGCAGCGATTGAATCACCAGCAGCGAGGTCGCTGGGCGAATGTCTCCAAAAAATTCGCCATGGACCAATGTCACAGGCTCCGCGTCCTGGTGGCGAACGACAAACATGCGCGTGCGCACCACGTCTTTGAGCGAAGCGCCTGCTTTATGTAGCGCGCGTTCGATGTTGAGGATGGTTTGGCGCGCCTGCGCGACGGCATCGCCGAGTCCAATCAACTCGCCGGATTCGTTCGTCGAGGTCGTGCCGGAGACCCAAATCTGGGGGCCGATCCGCACCGCTCTTGAGTAACCAACGACCGGCTCCCAACGTGTACCACTTGAGTAATTAGTCCGCTGCATGACTGGTGGCCCGCCATTTTACACGTCCAGTCACTGCACGCACGTGGAACTCGCACCATCTGCGGCACTTCGCGTTCGTTCCCAAATTCGCACTCGCGGGGTGACAGTGCTAACAAACTTTAGGACCTGTACGAATTGTTATTGCACTCAGGAAACCTGCCGATGTAAGTAGTGTTCTCAGTTGTAGATACTTCTTTCAGGCAAAGGTTCCGTAGTCGTGCTGAGACTGCTCACGCAGCTCTGCCGACGGGGAGGAGTACTGGTGAGCTCAGGATCAAAGGTGTTGCAGGAATTCTTCGACGGCCTCGTCAGCAAGACTTTCGCTTCGACGATTGGCATGCATGATGGCGACCTGACCAATTACATCTCGGCCATGCTCGCTGGATTCTGCCAGGCCGAAGAGGTATACAAAATCCGCAATGCTGCCGGACGTCCCATTTCGGACGTGGGCGAGATGCTGCTCGAGTCCGATCCTGTGTTCGGTCCTGCGGCCTCTTTCGATCGCGAGCGCGAAGTACGCAAGCACATCGGCGACTACACACTATTCTTCGCCGGCATGTTCCCTGAGAGCATTAACCACTACCGCCTGCGCCGTCAGCGGCTCGAGAGCCTCGTAGATTTCATCAAGGCCGGCAAAGAGAGCTATTACATCGTTTCCCAATTTGACGTGTTCGAATATGCGTCGGCCGCGCCTCTGTTTGCGAAGCTTTCAGACAAATTCGAGGACTGTGTCTGCGGGCTCAACATGGTCAAGAACGAGCTCGACGTGATGCAGCATCCAATCGCGAATCGCACTCGCGAATTGTTTATGTAGCCATTGTTCGTGTCATTCCGAAGCCCTGGTTTGGGCGAGGAATCCCTACGGACTTCGATACCGTTTGAATTCTGTTTGCCCACTGTCTCTAAGTCCGTAGGGATTCCTCACGCTCCGCGTTCGGAATGACAGAGCGGTAGCCAAATCTCACTTCAAGCGATAAAAACTCAACACCGCATCGCCCTGCTGCAGTCTCCGATACCGTTCCAACGCACCATACCGGTCCAGAAGATCGGAATGTTTGTCGTGCTCCGCAATCACCACGCTTCTCGGCCCAATCAAGCGCGACTGCGAAATAAACCCGAGCGTCTGTTCATACGCGCCAAAGTGTGCGTAGGGAGGGTCGAGAAAACAGAAATCCGCCTCGATCGCCGATGCATCGAGCGCGCGCAACGCCTGTACCGCTTCCCGATCCTGCACTTCGTATCCTTCGCTTACCGAGAGGCTCTTCAAGTTGTCTCGAATCGCTCGCACTGCCCGAGCACTGCTCTCGACGAAGTACACCATCCGCGCTCCGCGACTGATCGCCTCAATGCCGACACCGCCCGAACCAGCAAACAAATCGAGCCACACGCTATCGACCACCATCTCGCCGACGACGTTGAAAAGCGTTTCGCGCAGCCGGTCCGAGGTCGGACGTGTCGCCGTGCCCGAGGGCGCGATCAGCTTACGGCTGCGATATTGACCGGCAATGATGCGCATGGAAAGGCGGCTTTCGGCGGTCGGCTCTCGGCGGTCGGCTCTCGGCGTTCGGCCCGATCACTTCTGGTTGCTGAACGACTTCTTCGCCTCGACTCGACCCTAAGGAACACTAGACCTCTCGAAAATGGTTCGTGGCCGACAGCCGAAAGCCGATAGCCCGTTGTTAATGTACAGAACCTGAAACCATTTTCTACAATTGGGAGTGGCTCATATTCGCTTTGTGCGTGCCTGGTCCATTCCGGTGGGGAAGCTTTTCGGGACGGAGGTGCGTCTTCATCTCACATTCTTTCTCCTTTTTGCGCTGGTCGTAACGCAAACCTACCAGGCACATATCTCGATTTCCCGAGGAGTGGCTCTGTTTTTTGTGGTCCTCGGAGCTGTCCTGGTGCATGAAGCAGCGAGAGCGATCTTTCGCCAAGGCAAGCGTGACAAGCTTCAGCGCCTCGTATTGCTGCCCATTGGCGGCGTGATTCTCGGCGAAACCTCGGACCGATCGGCGGAAAAGACTACGACCGTCGCTCAAGAGGCTCGTACTTCGCTGGCCGGGCCAATCGCTACGCTCATACTCGCGGCCATTGTGGGCGCAATCGTCATGGCAGTCGCGCACATCGACATCTTTGCTTCGCCATATATTCATTCGGCCAACCTGCCGCGCAGCGCAGTGTGGATCATCGCCGGGCTTGGGCTGCTGAACCTGATTCCGGCGTATCCGCTTGCCGCAGGACGCGTGTTGCGCGTGTGGCTTGCGCAGAATGCCGCGCCGGATGTTCCCGATGCCTGGCAGGAGGCCACGCGTAAATCGGTTAGCTACGGCCAGGGTTTCTCGATGATCCTGACCATTATGGGACTCATCGCCGGCAATGTATGGGCCATGCTGGTCGGGTTTTGCGTATTTGTCGCTGCTCACCTCGAAGACCGCAGTCTGCTGTTTCAATCGGTCGTTTCAAGCGTGCGCATGGAAGAAATCATGCTCACTGATTTCTCCGTCCTCTCTCCGGCCGACACCTTGCAGGACGCCTTGGAAAAAGCGCTGCATACATTGCAGGATGACTTCCCTGTAGTCCGCAGTGGCGACCTGGTAGGTACCGTATCCCGCCAGCGCATCGTCGATGCGATTCGCTCGGAAGGCAATGGCTACGTGCAATCAGTCATGAATCGTGTCGTCGAGGTTTGCCATAAGGGCGAGTCGCTGGCTGCGGCGTTCCGTAAAATCACCACTCGCGGCCTCACCATGATTCCCATTGTGGATCAACAGCGCCTCGTCGGGATCGTCACCCTACAAAACCTCAGCCATAACATGGCGCTGCTGGCCGAGAGTCGGCGTTTGAAGAAGCTGGATGGGGAGTAAACAGGCACTAGGCACTCGGCAGTCAGCATTCGGCCAAAGCAAGAAAACAACACACGAAGGCATGAGACGGATCACACGTATATCGCTGATGCGACCGACAAACACGGCTAAACGCGTGATATCCCGTTCGCGGGAGCAGAGTATCCGCAGTGCGTCAATGGTTATTCTCACTAACCGAGTGCCGACTGCCGAGTGCCGAATGCCATCTTGCTAGACTGAACCCATGCCGACGCGCCCCACGTGGGTGGAGATCTCGTTATCCAATCTCGTCCATAATTTTTCCATTATTCGTGACCACGTAGCTGAACACGCAACCGTTTGTGCTGTCGTGAAATGCGATGCTTACGGCCACGGCTCTCCGCAGTGTGCGCGCGCACTTGAAGCCGCAGGCGCGAAATGGTTCGGCGTTACGTGCGCGGATGAAGGCATCGAGCTGCGTCGAGCCGGAATCGCGGGACGCATTCTTCTCATGAGCGGCATCTGGCGTGGAGAAGCTGAAATCGCCGTCGAACACAATCTCACTCCGGCTGTATGGAACGCCGAACAGATCGCGGAACTGAATTCCGCCGCGGAGAAGCTCGGCAAGAGTTCCGTTCCGGTCCATATCGAGGTGGACACCGGAATGTCGCGGCAGGGCGTGCAGCCGCACCGGCTGGCAATGCTGCTGGAAGCCGCGAGAAAAGCGAAAGCAGTTTGCATTGAAGGCTTGCACTCGCATCTCGCTTCGGCCGAGGTAGTCGATGCCGCCGATGTCGAAGATCAGATCGCCTCATATCAACATGCTCTAGAGCAGCTCGCGGCCGCCGGACTGCGACCTGCATGCTTGCATCTCGCCAACAGCGCGGCCATCGTCGCGCACGGAAACAGCTGGCGCAGTTTGGTTCAAAATGGGAAAAGCCAAACCGCGCTGGTGCGTCCGGGAATTGCGCTGTATGGCTACTCGTTGCCGTTTGTCACCGCCTCAGGAGCGACTTCTTCTGTTCCCGAACTTCCTTTGAGAGCTGTTCTTTCGTGGAAGACGCGCATCGTCGACATCCGCGAAGTCGGAGCCGGGCAGGGTGTCGGTTATAACCGAGCTCATGTAACTTCCGCGCCGGCGAAGATTGCAACTCTTGCCGTTGGCTACGGCGACGGATTCAATCGTGGACTCTCGAATCGCGGCCAGGTAATCGTTCGCGGCCAGTTGTCGCCCATTTTGGGAAAAGTGTCAATGGACGTAACCACCATCGACGTGACACACATTCGGGGATGTGAGATCGGCGATGAAGTGGTGCTGATCGGCAAACAGGGCGAGCAACAACTCACCGCCTGGGCAATGGCGCAGCTGCTGAACACCATCCCTTACGAGATCCTGTGCGCGATTGGGAAGCGGGTTCCCAGAGTGTTTCTGTCGCCGCAACGGATGTAATCGAACAGCAAGAGAGGCTTGAAAACGTGCTGTCCTCCGTCGAGCTTCTGATTTGACTTGATCTCATCCGATCCCATCAAATCTCATCGGATCTCATCAGATATCTCATCCATGCCGATGAGATATCCCATGCTCGATCTCATCGAAATCTCATCGGATCTCATAAGATCCCTTCCCGCAGCTGAGATCCCACTGCGAACCGAACGACGGACGGGCCTCGATTCTGTGAATGCACAAGCTGTGTGAGCCGACCATTTTGAAGCTCCATTTCTTTGCTACAACAAAACTGAGCGAAAGTCAAGCGAATTCGTAATGCATTCTTCTCCGACTAAGTGCAGAAGTGGCACGCAGAGCAAGAGAATCTTAAAGCAGTTCTCCGTGCCTCGGTGTCTCCGTGGTGAAACCAGGCCGCGACCACTCAAAACGCAAGTACCTGGTCAGGAGCCGCTGTGTCCGGCGTGAACGGCGAGCCCGTGACGGCACTCAGGGTCCCATCCGCCGCAATTGAGAACACCACAATCGTGCCGCTGCCGCTGCTGCCGGTTGTAGTCACAATCAGGAATTTTCCCAGCGCAGCCGTCGTGAGCGACACCGGTCGTGTGCCGACTGTGAACGGCGAACCTTTTAGCTCAGTGAGCTGTCCGGTGGATGTGGTGAATGCAAACGCGGAAATCGTGCCAGAAGTTTGATTCAACACGTAGAGAAATCCTTGCGAGAAGACTGCGGCGACTGGCGCTGTTCCGACCGTTGTCGGCGATCCAGTGACCTCGGTCAGTGTGCCAGTTGCTGAGACGCTGAATGTGGAGACGCTTGGGCCTCCGAGAGTTCCTCCGCCGTTGACTGCAAAAAGGAACGCCCCGCTACTGTCGAAGGTTAGGAATATAGGTGACCCATTGTTCGGCGACGTAGTGGCCGCAAGCTGCGTGAGAGCGCCATCTGTGCCAATCGAAAAACCGGTGACGAGATTTGTGTTCGGATTTGAGGTGTATAAAAACTGGCCGTTAGGTGAGATCGCGAGCCCGCTTTGCCCTGATGTGCTCAGTGACAAGGGGAAGCCTGCGAGTGGCGCAAGAGCGCCTGTGATCGAATTGAACGAGTAGGCGAGAATCTCTGCTGGAGTAGAGCTGAGCGCATACACGAATTTGCCCTGCGGGTGCATGACCAATCTTGTCGCGCTCGCTCCCGCCGCGAATGGAGAACCGGTAACCGCGGTCAGAGCCGCAGTCGTGCTGTTCACGCTGAAAACGGAAATGCTCGCTGATGAGAGGTTCGAAACCAGCAGAAATTTCTTAGCGGGATCGAGCGCAAGTGAATCCGGCGAGGAACCGCCCGTGACAGCGGGAGATCCGGTACTGGGCTGCAATGCTCCTGATGTTCCATTGAGCAGGTAAAAGGAGACAGATGAGCTGTTGCTGTTGCTCACGTACACCGGAGTTCCGGTGGGCGAGCCGCCACCCCCGCCTGAACCAAAACCTCCGGGTGTGTTCGATCCTCCGCCGCAGGACAGGAGCGTGAAAGAAGAAATCAACAGGATGATTCCGGTGAACCCAGGTTTGTTCATGAACAATTCCTTTCAATGACTTATAACCGAACTCCGTCGCAGATTCGAGTCTCTAAAGATGGACACCCTTCCGTGCGCCAATGGGATGTAATTGCGGACAGCGTTCCGATAGGGGAATTCGCCTCCAGATTCGCCCGAATCAGAGTGTTTACAGGCCTGAGGATCACCAAAAACGCGTAGTCAGGGGCGACGTGCTAACCTCCACACCAGACCACTGTGCCTGCCTTTGAAAAAGCGCCGCCGGAAATTCAGGAGATTCTGGGAAAGCCGATTCGGGAGCTTGGGCTCAAGCTCGAAGGCTCTCCTCTCGAGCGCTTTGTTCAGCAGCTTTACCGTGAGCTCGAGGCGAAAGGACTGAAGAAGTTCCGTCCGCTTTGCTATCTCACAGACGAATGGGGTTGTCCCTCCGGCGAGCCTGTAATCGGAATTCCGTTTTACCTCGCCGATCCCAAACTGGCACGGCTGGAAAAAGAGATGAACGATCTTGAAGATTCGCGGCAGATCATGATGTACCTGCGTCACGAGGCGGGTCATGCGATCAATTACGCCTACGCTCTCTACAAGAGTCCTGAGTGGAAGGAATTGTTCGGCCCCTTTCGGCGGCCGTATCGCGATCTGTATCGGCCTGTCCCTTTTTCCCGCGATTTTGTCCGCCACATGGAAGGTTGGTACGCGCAAAAGCATCCTGATGAGGACTTCGCCGAAACATTTGCAGTCTGGCTTACACCGCGTTCGCGCTGGCGCGAGCGTTATAAGAATTGGCCGGCGATGCAGAAGCTGCGCTACGTCGATCGTATGGCCCGGCAGTTGGGAGATATCGATCCGGTGCGCGCGACGGGAGCGACCGACATTACGGTCGAAGAAATGGATGCAACCGTTGCCGAATTCTACGAGCGCGCTCTAAGCGAGCAGCCGTCGCCCGGTGATCTTGCGCTCGAGACTGATCTGGAGGACATATTTAATGTTTCCCCACGGAAGAGAAAAGGGGTGCGACCGGCAGCGGAATTGTTGAAAGAAAATCGTCAATCTCTGGTCGATAAACTGACGTACTGGACCGGAATGCAGCGACCGCTGGTTCGAAAGTTAGTTGAGTCAATCGAGAATCGTGTGGCAGAGTTGCAACTGAAGGCCGAAGCCTCGCGGGAAAAAGAATATCTGACCGAGATCACGGTTTACGCGACCGCGTTGGCGATGAATTATGTGACGCGTGGGAAGTTCGTGCCTGAAGGTAGAAAGAAGGTTACAGGGAACAGGTTACATGGAACAGGAAAAAGAAAGGTTACAGGGGACAGGGTAGAGGGATCAGGGGAAAAGAAGAAAGAAAAAGAAAACGGTGTGGGGAACATGGAGGCTGGAACTTCGGACCTAGACTGAATCGGTGGAGACCTTCAGCACTGGAACTTCGGACCTAGACTGAATCGGTGGAGACCTTCAGCACTTCATTGGAAAATGGGGTTCCATTGCGATCTCACGTTCTGTGTGGCAATCAGGACGAGACTCGCTGAGGAAGGATGAGGCTTCGAGCGATCCCTGTAACCTGTAACCTGTCCCCAGTCACCTGTCACCTGTAATCTCCTAAACGTATGGCGGAAAAACTGAAGATCACGATTCTGTATGACTCCTGGGGCGACGAGGAGACCGAAACACCTCCTGAACCGAAACGAAAATCGAAAAAACGTAAGCGCCGCCGCGAGAAGCACGACCGCGAGGAGATCTTTGAGGCGCTGGAGAAACTCGGACACGAGCCGAGCTATCAACCTCTCGACGGAACCGATAAGACCCTCTCTGTGCTGTCGAAGAGCGACGCTGATCTTTTCTTCAACTTGACTGAGTCGTATGCCGGCGATGACACCAAGGAAATGCATGTCGCCGCCTATCTTGATTTGCTGGGACGCGTCTACACCGGAGCCGGCCCACAAGGTCTTTACCTAGCGCAGGACAAATCACTCGCCAAAAAACTCTTTAAGTTCCACGCGGTCAACTCGCCATATTTCGCAACTTGTTATCGCGGACGCCTCGATCACGCGGAGGACATCAACTTTCCGCTTATCGTGAAACCGACGTCCGAAGACGGCTCGATCGGCATCGACCAGCATTCCGTCGTGTCTTCAGTGAAACACTTGATGGAGCGCATTCACTACATCCAGGACGAGTTCGACTCTCCCGCGCTGATTGAGGAGTACATCGAGGGCCGAGAAATCTACGCGGCCGTCTTGGGAAATGAGCGCCCGGAGGCGCTGCCGCTGATTGAGTTGGATTTGTCAAAACTTCCCGAAGGCATGCCGAAGGTCGCAGGCACAGAAGTCAAATGGGAGAAGGACACGGAAGCCTACAAGGTCACAAAGTCCGCGCCTGCGGAAGATCTTGACGAAGAGACGGCCGAGCGTCTTCAGAAGATCGCACTCGATGCCTACCACACGCTCCAACTTCGCGATTACGGCCGCATCGACATGCGCCTGACGGATAAAGGCGAGATATTCGTGATCGAAGCGAATCCCAATCCATGGCTTTCCAGCAACTCTGAATTTTTTATGGCCGCAAAAAAATCCGGCAGGTCATACACGGAAATGGTGGAAGAGATCATTTACTGCGCGCGCCACGATCGCCGTCGCCGTGATCGTCTGCGGTTGAATTAGTCGCGACAGCGTCTTTGTATGGCAACAAAGCCGCATGTTTCGATTTCTCATGCGCGCGCATCACAGCACTTGAAGGCTGTTCCTCAACTCTCCCGGGGCTGTTCGCCTCCGGTTCGGCGTGAATCATCCTCCCAGATTCACGCCGAACTTTTATCTGCTGCATGTAATCGCGGAGGTTGCGCTGCTCTCGTCTAGTTCATTCGCAGTAAGATAGAAATACGGGGAGATTCATATGTCAGGTTTTTTTTTCAGTGAACAAAATAATTCGGAACCCCGCCCCAGCAATGGCGGGACTAAATCAGCGCATGTGGAACATGTAGAAACCGTTGCGCGTTGTGGCGCACTCGATGCAGATTGTGCCTGCTCACTTACCAGACGCGCTGCACGCAGCGTTACACAGCTTTATGACGTAGTTCTTGCTCCGCTAGGCATGAAGGCAACACAGTTTGTGCTGCTGCGTGCCATTTCTGAGGCAGGTGAGATTGCCCAGTGGCAACTCTCGAAGGACCTTTCGATCGCTGTTGAGACACTCACCCGGCGATTGGCGACGATGCGTCGCGCCGGCTGGATCGAGCTTCATTCCGGAACGGATCGCCGCGAGCACCTGTACACAGCAACGCCGCGCGGCCAACAGCAGCTCGAGACTGCTCTCCCATATTGGTATCGCGCGCAAGAACGATTGCGGGAGCAGCTTGGAGAAGAAGGCTGGAAAGAGACCCAAGCCTGTCTTGATCGGCTGGCGGTCGCGGCAGAGAGGTCCCTTACCGCGCGAGTGAAAAATCTGCCTCCGGTCGGGGATGCATAAACTGCGGCAGTCCGCTATTGCATCTGCAACCGCTTGTGTGCGCTGAGGGACAACGATGACCTCCTGCACAGTTTCTTACTTATATAGGGCAAGGAGGTAAGAACAAATATGCTGTGGACATTGGCGGTAATTTTCTTTGTGTTGTGGGTTCTGGGGCTTGTAGGTGTGTACGCAATCGGCGCCTGGATTTGGCTGTTCTTCGCAATCTGGATCATCTCTCTGATCGCGCAACTCGCAAGTGGCCGCGGACGCGGAACACCCACAGTCCAGCAAAAGATGTGAGCAGCTCGATTTTGAATCGAAAGCAGCCGGAGACAAAGCTCCGGCTGTTCTGCTTTTATGGCCTATTTCAAACGCAACTCTCCGTCAAGTCATCCCTACGGCGTTGAAATCTAGTATTGTGGCTGGAGCACCTGCTCCAGCACCATGACTGCGAAGAAGAAGGCTCCCGCCCGAGCTCACAAGGTCCGATCGCGCGGGCTGTGGATCGCTCCCGATTTAGAACGCAAGATCAAGGGCGAAGGCGGGCGTCGGGGACTTACCGATCCTCCGTATAGCTATTATCTGCATCTCGCCGACCTTGTGCTGAAACCCTCTGGTCCGAACACGAATTCTGCTGAGCCACTCGTCAGCAAAGAACCAAAGCCTGAAGTCCCACCTTCACTGGTCGAGCCTCCGCCTTTGCAGACGATCGCGAGTCCACCGGCCCCGGTCATGCCGGTTCGCCCAGCAGGTCCGTCGAGTTCGTTAGTCGATGAAATCCCCGCGCCCATGCCGCCGATTGCGCCCCCGCTGATTTTGCCGAGTCTGCAATTGCCAAAGCCGCCAAAACGCGCGCAAACACCCAAGCCGGCGAAACGAGTCGCGCCGAAGGCGGCGCATCCAAGGCCACCGAAATCAGCCGTTCCAAAGAATTCAGACCGAGTCGCTCGACCGAAGCCGTCGATTCCAAAGCGGCCGAAGACGTAATTCACCACGGTGCTACGGAGCACACGGAGGGTTATGTTTTTCCTAGTCAGACTCCGTGTTCTCCGTGGTTCCGTGGTGATATTTACTCTTCAACTTCTACGAGTTCACCGCGCTCGGCTTTGGCGGCGGAGACGATCTTTTCCTGCAACGCCGCAGGCACGACGTCGTAATGCGCCATTTCCATTGAGAAGCTGCCGCGGCCTTGTGTCATTGAAGTGAGGTCCACGCCGTACGTGAGCATCTCGGCCATGGGCACTTCGGCTTTTACCACCGTTGTGCCGCCCTTGTTATCCATGCCTTGAATGCGTCCGCGGCGGGAGTTGAGGTCGCCCATGATGCTGCCGGCGAATTCGTCGGGAATAGAAATTTCCACATGCATGATGGGTTCCAGCAGGGTGGGCTTGGCCTGTTCCATACCTTGGCGGAACGCTAAACGCCCCGCCATTTTGAATGAAAGTTCGTTGGAATCGACGTCGTGGTACGAGCCATCGTAGAGCGTGACTTTAAAATCGACGACGGGATAGCCGGCGAGGAAACCGCGTGCGGCCGTTTCAATAATCCCTTTCTCAACGGCTGGAATGAAATTCTTGGGAATTGCGCCGCCAAAGATGTCATTCACAAACTCGAAGCCTGCGCCGCGCTGGAGCGGTTCCATTTTGATCTTGCAGTCGCCGAACTGACCGTGACCGCCGCTTTGTTTCTTGTGGCGACCGTGGGCGTCGGCTCGTCCGCGAATCGTTTCCCGATATGGGACCTTCGGCGCCTTTAGCACGACTTCGGTGTGATAGCGCTTCTTGAGCTTCGAGACGATTACTTCGATATGCTGCTGTCCGGTGCCGGCGATGAGAAACTCTTTCGTTTGCTCGTCGCGAAAGAAGCGCACCATCTGGTCTTCTTCCATCAGCTTGTGGAGGCCGTTGGCGAGCTTGTCTTCGTCGGCTCGGGTTTTGGGTTCGATGGCAAAAGTGATCGCCGGTTCAGGAAAAGTGATCGAGGCAAATTGAATAGACTTCGCCTTGTCGCCGAGGCTGTCGCCTGTAAGCGTGCCTTTCAGCTTCGCGACCGCGCCGATATCGCCCGCATGGAGTTCAGTCACCCCAACAGCCGTCTTTCCTTGCATGATCGACAGATGTGAGAACTTTTCAGAGACGTTCCGGGTGAAGTTCTGGACGGTGGCGTCGTTTTTCACCACGCCGGAAAAAACTTTGAAGAACGAGATGTGTCCCGCGAAGGGATCGGAGATGGTTTTGAACACATACAACGCCAGCGGCCCTGAGTCGCTGACGGTAAGCGTCTCTCCAGACGAAGCGCCGTTGCTCCCTCCGCCATGTCCGTTGCCCGACGCGGGTGTTGCGCTGGCGGTGGCAGCCAGCTTAACGGCCGGACGCTCTGCTGCCGTCGGCGCATAGGTCGCAAGGAAATCAAGAATGTGATCAGTCCCGATATTTCCCAGTCCCGAAGCGAAGAGCGCTGGGAAGATGCGGTCCTCGCGGATGGCTTCATGCAGCGCGCCGATTAGGTGATCTTCCGGAATCGTTCCCTTTTCGAAGAACTCTTCCATTAACTCGTCTTTGCCTTCGGCGACGAGTTCGACGAGTGCCTCGTGCGCCGCCTTAGCTTCTTCGGCGAGTTCGGCAGGAATGGGACCTTCTTTGCCCTTTCCGTTTCCCCCAAGTGAATACGTATAAGACTTCATCGTGACCAGATCGACTACGCCGGTGAGATTGCGCTCGCTGCCGATAGGCAAGAACACCGGCACAACCTGTCGTCCAAAGGCATTACGCAGCGATTCGAGCGCGCGATCCTTGTCGGCACGATCGCGGTCCATGCGATTCACGACGATGATGCGCGGCATCTCCATTTCGGCCGCATAATCCCAGACGCGCGCCGTCATCGCTTCGACACCGCTCACGCCGTCAACCACAACCAGCGCGGCCTCGGCGGGAACCAGCGCAGCTTTGGCTTCGTGCAGAAACATGTTGAAGCCAGGCGTATCGATCAGGTTGATCTTGCACTTCTCCCACTCGCAGTACGCCGGCGTGGCGCTGATCGACATTTGCCGCGCGATCTCTTCCTCATCCCACGAAGTGGTGGCGCTGCCGTCGTCAACGCGCCCCAGTCGCGGCGTGGAGCCGGCGGTATAGAGCAGGGCGGAGATGAGCGAGGTCTTTCCCGAATGCGAGTGGCCGACCACGGCCACGTTGCGCAAGTTGGCGCTTTCGTAGGTCTTCACGAGGAACTCCTTTCGATGCGGGGCTGAATTGTGTTCTGATTTGGAACTTTCGGCGAGCGCGGAAGCGAGTGCGAGGAGAGAAGATTGGCTGCGGAGGATCGCGTCCGTTGCACCGGACGCGCTGCTACTCTGCCCGGGCGCTCTCTCCTGGAACTGCGAGAATCTTGTTGCTCACACACCAATCGCGAAAGCATGACCAGACGCGATCTGGCGAGGTGAACCATAGGACATCACCGGTTGCCGCAAAGGGGGAAGCAGCAGACGGGCTCAGGCCCTGAGAGCAGAAGACGAAATCCTACCACGCGCCTCTTTTGTTGTCATTCCGAGCGGATGCTCACGCGCAGTTCGCGTGAGCGGGAGAGAGGAATCCCTACTTACACCAGGAACTCGCATTGATAGTGCTGAAGTCTGCAGGGATGCCCTCCGCCAACAGCAGGCGTTCGGAAGACAGCACAGAGGCTACTTCCCCGCAAAATTGGCAGCCCGCTTCTCGAGAAACGCCGTCGTACCCTCTTTCTTATCTTCGGTCGCGCAGCAAACTGCGAACAGCGTGGCTTCGAGATACAGCCCTTCCTGCTGCGTCATCTCCATCCCGTGATTCACAGCTTCCAGGCAGTATTGAATGGCAAGAGGAGCGTTCTTGATGATTGCCTGGGCGATCGCCTCCGCCCGCGAAATGAGTTGCGCGGCGGGAACGACTTCATTTACCAGCCCGATGCGATGGGCCTCCTGCGCGGTGATCATTTCCCCGGTGAGAAGAAGCTGCATGGCGATCCCTTTGCCCACCAGACGTGGAAGGCGCTGCGAGCCACCGTAGCCGGGAATGATGCCGAGCTTCACCTCGGGTTGTCCCAATTTGGCATTCTCGCTGGCAAGTCGCATCGTGCAGGCCATGGCAATCTCACATCCCCCGCCCAACGCGAAGCCGTTGATGCACGCGATCACCGGTTTGCCAAGGTTCTCGATCAGGTCGAGTACAGCTTGCCCGCGATGCGTGTACTCCTTTGCTTCAACCGGATTGTTCTTCTGGAGTTCCCCAATGTCGGCTCCAGCGACGAATGACTTCTCACCTGCACCGGTAAGAATCACAACGCGAACGCTGCGATCGTCTTTCAGTTGCGTAAAAGCTGTGCGCAACTCGCTCATCGTCGCCATGTTGAGCGCGTTGAGAACTTTAGGACGGTCTATCGTGACGTAAGCAATGCGGTCGCGAGTTTCGAGGCGGATATTTTCGAATGGCATAGAGATTTTCGGTATTGAGGAATCGGGATGCGCAGCCTGCGAGCGATTTCGGTTTACACAGTCACGACTTCCGCGCTTGCACTCGGTTCCGGGATTGGCAGGTTATCTTCGCGTAAGCCTGCGAGGTGAAACGCTATGGCCTCGCGGATAAGCTGCTGCGTTTCCTGCTTGGTTTTGCCGGTAGTAATGACCCCCGGTAAGTCGGGAACATATGCCGCCCAACCGGTGGCTGACCTTTCAAACACGACCACATATTTCATCGTTCCAATCCTGCTTGCTTCAGCACGCTATTCAAAGTCCCGGGTGGCAAATCGTCATTGGGATGTCCGGGCAGAGTCACTCGTCCAGTTTTGATGGGATGCTTATACTGCCTGTGACTTCCTTATGGTTCTCTTCAATTCCCAGCCGTCCTGCTCCAGCATCATGATGATATCTCGAACTTTCACGCAAGCTCCAGATGGTTAGAATCCCACTCTCTTGCCGGCCTTCATCGCTGCGACGAGCTTCTCAATCCGCGCGCGCCGCGTCTCTTCCTTCTTTGCTTCGGTAACAGCGCGAACCCACTCCTTCTTGTGCGTGAATGAAAGCGAATCCCACGTCGCTTGTGCTTTCGTGTTCGCGCTCAGCGCCTTCTTGATTTCGTCAGGAGTTTCGATCCCCCGTTGTTCGCGATCACGTTCGAGCACCACATCGACGGTATCGCCGGCTTTGCACTTGGCCGCAGCGCGGAGCTCTTTGTTCACGACCATGAAATATCCGTCGCCCATGTTGCACAATGAGCTGCGAAACGCTGCGCCGTTGATGGTTCCGCGCACCGGCACCCGCGCTTTCGTACCGAAAACCGCGGGGACATCGAACGGCGGACGCATGGCCGCGCTCTCCATGTTGTCGATGCCTGCGAGCTTTGTCTTGAAATGGAACGGACCATCGCCGGACTGAAACTTCTCGGCCATCTTCGAGCACTCCTCTCCTCTGAGGCACATCAGGATACACAACCATTCGAGTGCTCACACGAAAGCGCTTTTCATTCCCTCGCACTACAATGATGTTATGAACTCATTTGGAGCACGCGCGACGCTGCGCGTTGGCAATCGGCAGTATCAGATATCTCGTCTTGACGCTCTCGATAAGCAGGGAACCTCCACTCAGCATCTCCCGTATTCGCTACGAATTTTGCTGGAAAACCTGCTGCGCACGGAGAACGGAAAGTCCGTTACCAGGGACGACATCAGCTTTCTCGCGCAGTGGCAGGCGACGGCGGCTCCGTCGCGGGAAATCGCGTTCACGCCTGCCCGCGTCCTCATGCAGGACTTCACCGGAGTTCCCGCGGTAGTCGATCTGGCGGCAATGCGCGATGCCATGAAGCGTCTGGGCGGCGATCCCAATGCGATCAATCCGCTGCAGGCCGCAGAGTTGGTCATCGACCACTCCGTGCAGGTGGACGAGTTTGGTACGCCGAATGCATTTCACGCGAACGCGATCCTCGAGTTCGAGCGCAATCGCGAGCGCTACGCCTTCCTGCGCTGGGGGCAATCGGCGTTCAATAACTTTTCCGTCGTTCCTCCCGATATGGGAATCGTGCACCAGATCAATCTGGAGTACCTGGCGAGAGTTATCTTTCCACAGAAGGTTGATGGCGAGTGGCAGGCCTATCCAGACACGCTCGTCGGTACGGACTCGCACACCACGATGGTTAACGGACTTGGCGTGCTCGGCTGGGGTGTTGGCGGAATCGAAGCCGAGGCCGCGATGCTCGGGCAGCCTGTCTCGATGCTCCTGCCGCAGGTTGTCGGATTCAAACTCACAGGCAAATTGAAAGAAGGTTCAACTGCTACCGACCTGGTACTCACAGTCACGGAGATGCTGCGCAAGACTGGCGTGGTCGGCAAGTTCGTCGAGTTCTTCGGCGAAGGACTCTCGGAGCTGCCGCTCGCAGACCGCGCCACTATCGCCAACATGGCTCCGGAATACGGCGCGACATGCGGCATCTTCCCGGTCGACACCGAGACGCTGCGCTACCTGCGCATGACTGGACGCAGCGACGAGCAGATCGCGCTAGTCGATTCCTACTGCAAGGAGCAGGGACTCTTCCATACCAAGGAGTCTCCGCACGCGACCTACTCCGAAGTGGTCGAGTTGGATCTTGCGACTGTCGAACCGAGCGTTGCCGGCCCGAGACGTCCTCAAGATCGCGTTCCGCTTTCGCAGACGGCGGAAAACTTCAAGCATGCGCTGCCGACTCTCCTTGGACCCGCTGCGGCCAAGGCTGCGGCGCGCCAGGTAATGCGCTGGGAAGGTGAAGGCGGAAATCCGACCGCCACCGGAGCCGAAGGCAATAAGCCCGATGTTGCCGAAGCGGTATCCGCAACCTACAAGGTCGATGTCAGCAAGTATCTCGATCACGGCTCGGTCGTGATTGCCGCCATCACGAGCTGCACCAATACCTCGAATCCGTCCGTCATGATCGCCGCCGGACTGCTTGCGAAGAAAGCCGTTGAGCGCGGAATTTGTCCTCCGCCGTGGGTGAAGACGTCGGTTGCTCCCGGCTCGCGTGTTGTAACCGAGTACTACAAGAAAGCCGGCCTGATGGAATTCCTCGACAAGCTGCGTTTCAGCATCGCCGGTTACGGATGCACCACCTGCATCGGCAACTCCGGCCCGCTTCCAGCCGATGTTTCAAAGGCGATTGACGACCATCAGCTCGTCGTTGCCTCGGTCCTTTCCGGGAATCGCAATTTCGAAGGTCGCATCAATTCCGAGGTCCGCGCGAACTACTTGATGTCTCCGCCGCTCGTTGTTGCGTACGCTTTGGCGGGACGCATCGATCACGATTTGCTCACCGAACCGCTCGGCAAAGATCGCCAAGGCAAGCCGGTCTATCTGCGCGAAATCTGGCCGACGCAGAAGGAAGTCGACGAAGTTGTAAGCAAAGCCATCGACTCGGCGATGTTTCGGGACAACTACGAGCACATCGCCGACGGTGATGAGCACTGGAAAAAGCTGCGCGTTCCAAAAGGGGAGACCTACGCGTGGGAGAAGGAGTCAACCTACATCAAGCGCGCTCCGTACTTCGACGACATGCCCGTGAATCCTGCTCCAGTGCAGGACATTCGCGGCGCGCGCGTGCTCGCATGGCTCGGCGACAGCGTCACTACCGACCATATCTCGCCCGCGGGATCGATCAAGCAGAACAGTCCTGCAGGCAAGTATCTGATCGAGCGCGGAGTCAAGCCGCACGACTTCAACTCCTACGGCTCCCGGCGTGGCAATCACGAAGTAATGGTCCGCGGAACCTTTGCCAATGTCCGGCTGCGCAATAAGCTCGCGCCCGGCACCGAAGGCGGGGTCACGCGTTATCTGCCGACGAATGAAGTCATGTCGATCTACGACGCCTCAATGAAGTACCAAGCGAATCGAGTGCCGCTGATCATCCTCGCCGGCAAAGAATACGGTTCGGGATCGTCGCGCGACTGGGCGGCCAAAGGTCCGAAGCTTCTCGGAGTCCATGCCGTGATTGCGCAGAGCTACGAGCGCATTCATCGTTCCAATCTGGTCGGAATGGGAATTCTTCCGCTGCAGTTTGTGCCGGAAGAGGACCCGGAGACGCTCGGCTTATCCGGCGAAGAGACCTATGAAATCTCCGGCCTGCGCGAAATGCTCGATTCGAAGTTCGCTTCAGGACGCCATGTGAACGTCACGGCAAAACGCGCCGATGGCACCGCTGTGAAGTTCGAAGCGACCGTCCGCATCGACACTCCGCAGGAGATTCTCTACTACCAGCACGGCGGAATTCTGCAGTTTGTCCTCCGCCAACTGCTGGCAGGCTGGGAGAAGCCCAAAGTGGTAAGCCGCGGCATGAGCACCGTGGCTGATGCGAGCACAGGCAGTAGCATTACGTAGAGCGGTAGCAATCGAGGCAAACGACGGTTGGAACATCAGCAATCATGAGACTGCGCTGGGGATTAGCTGGATGAAATCACGACAAAATGCCGAGCAGGAGTGGACGCATGATGTGCTCAAGGTAGTGCGTAGCCTGGGGAAGAAGAATTTCCATTTGAACGACGTTTACGCTCGCGCAGCCGAGCTTCAACGACTTCATCCCGACAACCAGCACGTGGAAGCAAAGATTCGCCAGCAATTACAGGTGCTGCGAGACCAAGGCATACTCAGATTCATCGACGACAACGGCAACTATGAATTGCTAATGTGACCGTCGCCGCTGCCGGGGTTTTTATGTTCTGTACCCATCATCGGATGGCAAGAAAATAAATCTCGTCGTCGTCAACCTCATCATCGGATAGGTAAAGTATTCCGTTGATCAAAGTACAACCGGTGACCGGTCGGTCGTCAGACATTCTTACCTCAATATCTGTTGCGAATTTCGATTGAAACAGACGCTCCGCCACTTCTCTAAGGTCGTTAAGATAAATGCGGCGTCCGAGGATACGCATTCGACATCGTTCCATAGCGATCGTGATCTGTATCACGTGATCGATTGAGATCGCAAGATCTTTTATCGCAATCGAAAGCGCTACGCCTAAAAGTAATGGATCCTTTGTCGTCGCCGCTCATTTTGGGTAGCCTTCTGCTCAAGAGAGAAAGTAACAAGCGTGTGCAAAAAGCAAAGAGCCGGGCAGGTTCGCCCGGCTCGTCCTTGCATGTCCTGTCCGTAAGCCTCACCGCTGGCGGACGGAACAATCCTGTTTCCCCCGACTACATCACCATCGCAAGACTCTCGAGCTCGTGCTGGAGCACGTCGATCGAGCAACCGGACTCCTCGACGCGTGTTGCGGCATCGATGGCCGCATTACTTGAAACTCCGTAGCCACGGCCCGACAGAAATACATGGAACAGCTCAGCCGCCTGCCACGGATCGAGTCCGTTTTGCATGAGCTCGTTCCGCAGGGCGGACAACTCGGCGAGTGAGAACTTTTCCACCATTTTCAGGTCACCTCCGACCCTACTTGCTTCCTGCAACATTAGACTCACTTGGGTCATCATTTGTTGCAGATTCCTCTTTTCAAAC
>DASTZZ010000005.1 GCA_035764005.1 Terriglobales bacterium | reverse complement strand
AGGGCTAGCCAGCCTTGAGGGTGCAACTCATCACAACACAACCCAACCGGGCGGATTCTCCAAAAGGGAATCCGCCAAAGGCATCGAATGATGCAAGAACTCCAAACCGTGTTGAGTGCAGTTCACGCAATGCAGCCTGAGCAGTTGCCGAAGTTGCTGGGCCAGCTTGAAGAAATCCGCGCCACTGCAGTGATGCGCCTCAGTTCGCTAGCTCCAGCACCGTCTCAACCGGATCGACTGATCGACGTGAAAGAGGCTGCAGAACGTTTGGGAATCTCGGCAAATTTTCTCTATCGCAATTCGAGGCGGTACCCGTTCACTCGTCGCGAGGGTCGCAAGGTACTATTTTCGAGCGTTGGAATTGATCGATACATTGCACAGAAGGGACGGTAAAACCACATTGAGGAATCACGATTTTTTCGGCACAAATGAATCATTCTTCGGCGAGCGACGGCGATCTCGGAAATCCAAAATCGAAAAACAGCCACAGCTCAATGAATCGGAACTCCGTGAATGGATTGACGACATGGTAGCGACAATCGATGAAAGCCAGTCAACCGCTAAGGCCCGACATCAGGCCAAGAATGACCTCGTGCGCACATTCACTGTTATAGCGAACGAACTACAGACTCTGAAGTCTGAGCGGGATGCAGCCAGAAGCGATGCAATGAGGTTCGCTCAGCAATTCAATTCACTGGCAGACAGTATCCTGATCAACCCGCAGCCAGCACGCAAGCAGCGTATTGGGCCACTCGGCAAGCATCTTGACCCAAAAGATAGGAAGCTCTTGAAGGCTATGGGCATTTCTCTTCGTCGGAAGTCCAAATAATCCCCTGCGATTTCTCTGTTGACAACCATCTCCATAGGTGTACACTACGAGAGAATATGGTTACACGCACAGTAAAAGTGAAGCGTCTGGAGTGCAAGTGCGAGCGCTGCGGCTACGTCTGGCTTGCCGACAAATTGCCGGTGCGCTGCGCAAAATGCAAAACCCCGTACTGGAACGTTCCACGCAAGGAGAAATCGAAATGAAAGGCGATGGCCGCATTTTCTCTCGTTTGCCCCGTTCTCCCTATTGGTGGGTCGAGTACTACCACAACGGCAAACAGCACCGCGAAGTAGCAAAGCACGTTCGCACTGGCGAGAAGCTGGAAGCCATCGAAGCGAAGCGCCATGAGGCTGAGCGATTCCTAACCTCACGGGTGAAGCAGGTAATCACAGAGAAGGGCGGGGGGCCTGCATTCGTCACTCCGACGCAGCAGCGTTGCACTGTTGGCGATTTGCTGGATTCGCTCAAGTCTGACTATGAGCTGCGCGGGAAGTGGAATGATCGCACCGAATCGACAGTCAAGAAGGTGCGTGAGCGCTTCGGAGCATGGCGGGCAACTGCTGTTACCAGCGAGGCCGTTGCAAACTGGCAACTTGATTTGCGCGAGGCGAAATACAAAGACGCTACGATCAATCGTTTTTGTCAGGTTCTCGGCCAATCATTCGCTCTAGCAATCGAGAATAAGCGTCTGTCGAGTGCGCCAGTCATCAAGCACCTGAGCGAGACTGGCAATGCGCGTTCTGGATTCTTCACTGAGACGGAGATTCGCTCCGTCATCTCGCATCTTCCGGCCTACCTGCAAGATTTCACCTTGTTCGCATACATCACCGGAATGCGCAAGGGCGAAGTCCAGAGCCTCAAATGGTCGGACGTTCACGGCGATGCGATCACGCTGAGAGCTGAGAACAGCAAGAACGGCGAGGGCCGCACAATCGCGCTAGAGGGCGAACTGGCCGAATTGATCGAGCGCCGGAGAGAAGTTCGGAAGGTGAAAGACAAGAAGGGCAACGTCACGACCGTGGCTGAGTACATCTTTCATCTGAAGGGCCAGCGCATCGGGGAATTTAGGAAAGCATGGGCGACAGCTTGCAAGTTCGCCAACGTCCCTGGTCGCCTGTTCCATGATCTTCGCCGCTGCGCTGCACGCAATCTGATAAAAGCTGGAGTGCCGCAAGTCGTTGCTATGCGAATCACGGGACACAAAACTGATTCGATGTTCCGGCGCTATGCAATCGTTGAAGAGGCTCAGCAGCGGGAAGCCTTGAAAGCTGCAGAGGCTTACCGTCAACAGCAGTTAGAGCAGGACAAAGCGAAAGTCGCGCAGATGCCAGCGCGGACTCAGTAAAAGGAGCAGTGATGCCACTAGTAGATTGGAAAACCAGAACAATTACACTTCATCCCGGCGAGAGCGAGGACGATCTGAGTTCAGCGCTCCGCTTCGCTGCGATGGTGAAAGAACCTAATCTCTGGCAAATCGTCAGAGAAGAGCTGCCAGCAGAAGATTAGAGTTTCCCTCAAACCAAAGCGCCCCGCCCGAGTGCTGACACACCCGAACGAGGCTAACCACAATCACCCTACTTAGGAGGATGAATCATGGCTGTATCCAAGTCTAAGACCACCCGCAAACTTCAACTCGTTACCAAAGGCCGCAAGAAGGCCCATCGGCGCAAATACCCCGTGAGCATCAGCTTTGTCGATGTTGACGGAATCCTGGATAGCGATTTCGATCCGGCCAATGCTAAACAAGCTGAGCATCGCGTAGTAGACGATGTTCGGATAACTCTCACTTGGGAATATGAAGCCAAGCAGGCCGATTTTCCCTGTGGCAGCACCGAGCACTTCCACGCCACATTCACGCCAGAGCAGCTATTCGACTTTGCAGCGAAAGCCGGACTGCTTACTACGACGGCATCCACGATAAACAGAGTCCCTAAGGGCACCGCTGCCGTGATGCGGCTTACTGATCGCGGCGGTGCAGCATGACCCGCCCCGCCGTCAGTCCGGTGCCGATCAAGTCCGATCTGCGCAAGAAGCTGATGCGCCTAGAGCGGGTTCTGGAGGAATTGAACCTGAGCCATCAGGACGCAATCCTCGTCGTTAACTACGTGTACAGGCTCATCACGCTCTCAAAAGGCAGAAAGGCGGGTGCAGCATGAGGCGGGAGAAAGGCGAAGTAATCCGCGTCACGTTCTCCAAGGAACAGCGAGCGCTAATCAAGAGCATCGCCGGTGACACCTACGAAGGCGAAGCCGGATTCATACGCCGAGCCGCCGTTTGGTGGGCTGACCGAAGAACCGAAGCGCCGACGAAGAAAGCATGGCTAAAGAGGCAGGCTGAGGCACTCGAACATCACGCACTCCGAGCAGCAGGACTGGCTCAGTGTATCGTCAGCGGCATCCGCTTCATTCCGCCGGACAAGCTCGGCTCAGTCAGCAAGCCGAAACGCAGGAAACGCGCAGCATAAGCATCGTGTCGGACACGTTGACCGACACGTTCCCACTCAGGCCCGCCATCATCGGCGGGCTTTTTTGTGTCCGCTTCCACAACAAGGACACTACAAGCACACTCGCCGGTTTCAGGCACACTCGATTGTTTGTAAGCTGTTGAATAATTGGCTCCTCAGGTAGGACTCGAACCTACAACCCTCCGGTTAACAGCCGGATGCTCTGCCATTGAGCTACTGAGGAGTGTCGTTTGCTTCTCGCCAGGAGGGCGAGCTGCGGTTAAGTTGTCTTCATTTTATAGCATAGCCGCTCGACGGGAGGAAAGCTGGCTCGAAGTGGAATTAGATGGTGCGCGGTTTTTTCTCGCGCAGTTGCTTCTTCCAGTCGAGGATTCGCGCTCGATTAGCGGCGGATTCGGCTTCGGTGATCAATCCTTTTCTATGCAGCGCGATCGACAAAGCGGTAAACGAGAGCGGGTCATCGGGCTTGAGCTCCACGAGCCGCTTGCACGCAGTTACCGACTCGTCAAAGCGGTTCAACTCCTGCAAGGCGCGCGCGAGTCCGTGCAGGGCTTCCGAGTGCGCGGGATTAACCGCGAGGCATTGTTCATATTCCGTAACGGCTTCTTCATTCTTGCCCTCTGCAAACAAGTCGAGGCCTCTTTGGAAATGCGTCTCTGCACGTTCGCGGTCCGCAGTCACTTACTGAGTCTATCAATGGCAACGGTGAGGCACGGCAGGATTGATTCCCTAAATGAGAGCAGCCGCGCGCACAACGTCGGCGATGATCTCGGACATCGCATCCATATCGTGCTTTCCCAAACTGGGATGCACGAGGAAAGCCAGGCTTGTTTCCGCAAGCTCGCGTGAAACTTTGAGCCGTTCCGGCGGCCGCGAGGAGGCAAACGCTTGTTCCAGATAAAGTTCGCCGCTGCCGCCGCTCGAGCACGGAACTCCTCGCGACAAGATCGTCTGGAGAATGCGGTCGCGGTTCCAATCTGGTTTCAGCATTTCCGGCCGGAGAAATGCGCAGAAACGGTAGAAGGCATGGCTAACGTTATTCGACGGGACAGGGATCCGAAGCGCCGGCAGTTGCGACAGACGCGCTGCGAGAATCGCGGCGTTGCGTCGTCGCAGCTCGAGCCAGCCGGGAACTTTGAGGAGTTGGCGGCGTCCGATCGCGGCCTGCACTTCGGTCATTCTCCAATTGGTGCCGATATTGTCATGCATCCGACGAATCACTTGAACACCGTTGTTGGCGCGAGAGCGCGAGTAATCCTTGCCGTGATCTTTGAATGCCCACGCGCGTTCGTGGAGAGCGGAATCGTTCGTGACCAGCATTCCGCCTTCGCCGGCGGTGGTCATGATTTTGTCCTGGCAAAAAGAAAAGGCGGCAGCCTGGCCGAAGGAACCCACCGGCTTGCCGCAATATGTTGCCCCTTGCGCCTGCGCGCAGTCTTCGACGACGAGCAGGTTTTTGCTGCGCGCGAGTCCCATAATGGAATTCATCTCGCACGGCCATCCGGCGAGATGGACGGCGATGATCGCGCGGGTCGCGGGAGTGAGCGCGGCTTCGAGAGTTGCCGCAGTGATGTTCTGACTGTCGCGATCGATGTCGGCGAATATCGGACGGGCTCCGCACATTGCAACGCAGCTTGCCGACGCGACAAACGTTCGGCTCGGAACGATGACGTCGTCACCAGCACCAACGCCGAGGGATCGCAATGCAAGTTCGAGAGCTACAGTTCCGTTCGCGACGGCAATGGCATGTTTACAGCCGCACGCTGCAGCAAATTCCTGTTCGAATCTGCGGCCGTGTTCGCCGGTCCAGTAGTTCACGCGCCCAGAACTTAGGACTTCAGCAGCGGCGGCGATTTCGTCGTCCGAAAAAGTGGGCCAGGTGGGAAACCAGTGGGACTTCGATTGGGAATCTTTCTCGCCTGCAAGCCGGATAGGCGCAAGGGCCGGAGTCATTCGCGTTAATGTACACGACGAGAGCTGAATCCGAAACGGGAAACTTAAATTGTTTTGGCAATTGCTGGAGGCGCTTGAGGAAAGGGCACGACTTTACAGGCTGCGGAAATTGCAGGCGGGGCCAGGCCAGCGGAACCGGGGCCGCTAGGCGCTGGGGCAGCCGCGTGTGTTGCGGCCGCGTTCTGCGCAATTGCAGTATCGTGGCATTCGGAGTTCGCCTTTCGGCGACCTCCGACCCACCGCCTACCGGCGGCGGTTCCGTTGGCCTATCTGACCACGAGCACTTCCCTAACGTTGTCGCGGGCCAGAAAGAACTTCAGCGATGCGTAATCGTGGAAGAGATTCTCGATGTGGCGATTATTGAAGATGCGTTGCAGCCGGAATTGCGGACCGTGCTGCAGGCGCAGCGTGTCGGCGCCCTGAATGTGATAGCGATAGTACGGCGCGTCTGGTCCGGCGTCTTTCGTATGAAAGAAGGCGAGGAGGTATCCCTTGGGATTCAGCACCGAGGCAATGCGCTCGATCATGGGTTTCACCAGAGGTTCGGCGAGGTAATCGGGAATGTCCCAGCAGAGGACGGCGTCGAACTTGACGTTGCGGAAGACGAGGTTTTCTTTGAAGAAGCGATCGACATCGATTCCGCCTGGTTCCGAGCTGCTGCGATATTCAGGATTTTGCGAAAGGAGGAGAACGTCTTCGTTGTAGACGCGATGCCCGAGTTCAGTGAAATGCGTGATGTTGGCGGGCGAAGTTGGTCCGAGGTCCAGAATGGCGAGACCTTCTGCGCCTTTGAGCAGGCGCGTGAGCTCTCCTAATCCACTGGAGCGCCGAGTACCGGCATCGACGGATTGCGCTGATTGTTCGTGCTGGGCCGCTGCGCCGCGGCGAAAAAACCGAAAGAAGGAGTTAGCCACCTTTCGTTGATCTTATCCTAGCCTCTGGTTGAGGAAGCGGGCGCAGCAGGCAACGGGGACGACGCTGGAGTCGTAACCTGCGTGACCGGAGTAGAAGTTTGTGTTTGCGCCGGAGAGGTTTCGCGGCGCGGAGTTTGATCTTTGTCCTTGTCTTTGTCCTTGCGAATGTCGATGCCGCCTTTGAAATATGCGCCGTCTTCAATGACGATGCGCTGCGTGGCGATGTCCCCAACCTGCACGGCGGACTTGCGCAGCTCCACGCGATCGGTACCGGTGATGTTGCCCTCGACTTTGCCCTGCACGATGACTTCTTTGGCGTTGATGTTTGCGCGCACGTGTCCGTTGGGACCGATGGTGAGGCTGTGATCGCGCAACTCGATGCTGCCTTCGACCTCTCCGTCGAGGTACAGGTCCTCGCTGCCGGAGAGTTCACCTTTAATAACGACGGATTTCCCGATATGGGCAATGTCGGTGCGCGATTCGCCCGGCCGGAAATTGTCCACGGAGTCCCTCCTGGTACGCGATATGCCTTGCGTCACAACCAGTCATCAGCGCGTGCAGATGACCGGAGCGGTTTGGCGCAAACTATACAGGGCGCAACTCTCATTGCGCAATGCAGCACGCGAAGTCGCAGAGGTAGTCATCGCGTCGGCATCGCGCACAAGCATTATAGGCCCAAGAATTCGAGTGTTCGAATCAGGACAGCAATGTGGAATCCAAGTACCACCATGGAGCACGCGGATGCTCAAGTTGGATATCCAGAGAACCAGCCGCTTATCGTCCGCGGTACTTGCAAAAGTCCTCTGAAACGCGCGATTCACAACCGCTTCTGCGTTTATTGGCGCATTGGTGATGCGCTTGCAATGGAGTGGAGTGTCGGCCCAGTCGGAACGGTCGCTGTGTGCAGCGGAACCGAAGAACCAGGGGAACAGCGGTTCTGTCGTTATCAGCGGCTAACAGCCAATGGGACTGCCTTTTTCCGAATGGGCCGACACTACGTTGGGACCGCAGCGAATCGGCAAGATCGGTTTCGATTCGAGCGTATCCTGCTGAAAGCACACCATCTTCTTCATCCAACGGCGGCTTCCAGAAGCCGCCGTCGGCGTTTTTGGCCTGCATTTCCCAACTCCTGGTGTTAATGTGTGTTGCAACAAAGTAGCGGCTTTGCTTCGTCTAATAGGTACGACCCCAAGGTTTTTATGTCTATAACCAAAGCACGCAGCCTCGCCAGGAGACTCGTTCTTCTGCCTGCAGCTCTCGTTTTGCTTTGCGCAGCTTCGCGTGCCGATGACAGCGCGAGTCAAGGTCCGAATTTCTCCAACGACCCCAAGGCCCGCGAGCTTGTCCGCCGAGTTGTTGCGAATGAACTAGAGCAGGAAGCGCGCGACAAGTCGCACTACATGTTCAGGCTAAAGAGAGTCACGCCGAAAGGAACTTCCCTCAAGGAGATCGTGCAAACCGATCAAGGCAGTGTGGCGCGTACGCTCCTGATCGACGGCAAGCCTCCTACAGAAGATCAAAAGCGATCCGAACAGGACAAGATCACGAAACTGGCGAATGATCCTGACGCGCAGCGTCAGCGCATGAAGCGCGAAAAGGAAGATGAGAACCGTGCGCAGATCATGGTTAAGGCCTTGCCGAACGCTTTCTTCTATCAGGAGATCGGTCGCGATGGCGACATCGTGAAGCTGCGCTTTCGTCCCGATCCGGACTACGAGCCCGCATCCCGGGAGGAATCCGTATATACCGGCATGGCCGGCGAGCTCTGGCTGAACGTTCCGCAGCAACGGCTGCGCAAGATCGATGCCCACCTCTTCCACGATGTCGATTTCGGCTGGGGCATCCTTGGCCGCCTTTATAAAGGCGGCAGCTTTATGGTTGAGCAGGAGCAGGTTGACGGCAATCACTGGGATACCACCGTCATGAAACTCGATCTCACCGGCAAAGCTTTGATTTTCAAATCGCTTGTCTACAAGGAGCAGGAATACGAGAGCGACTTCAAAAGGCTTCCCGATCACCTCAGCATGGCTCAGGGAGTCGAGATCCTGAAGAAGGGTGCGACGGAAATGGCGGAAAAGCAGGGGGAGTAAGGCTTTACGGATTCGAAGTCAAGTTCCCTACTCACCATTTAACAGGGACAAGACTAGATGTTCTTTTCACGCAAGAAGTAAGAATCGTTGAATTCTGCCCATTTCTCGAAAGTTCCAGCCATCGGCAGGGAAATACTCGGAAATCCTTGTAAGTCGTTCCTGAATAAATACTTAATATCGGAATTGCGCGGTAATCCGAAATTAAAGCTGCGAATTTTCCGGCGCGTCGACACCGCACGAGTGTCACTGTTTCATCGGATATTCGCGTTAGCGTTCCCTCTGCCGAAAGTTACTCCGACCTGTCTTTCGTCATCTTCGCCCGGTCTTGGCTTACTGCTACTCTGCGCCTTCGGAGGTGGTAAATGGGTAAGACTTCGGTCAAGGCCACGGTTTTGTACGGAGAAGGGGATGCACAATCCCTCAAACTGCACTCGGCTGTCATGGAAAAGGCTGGATATTCCGTCCAAACCGCCGTCGGACGCCGCGCCATCGAGGAAACTATGCGCGCCGCCAAGTACGACATAGTCGTTCTGGGACATACACTTACGCGCGACGACCGCCACCATCTCCCCTACATGGCGAAGAAGGCTAATTCCCTTTGCCGCGTACTGGTTATTCACGCCAGCGGCCGTCACCATGAAGTAGACGCGGCCATCGACTCACGCGACGGCGAGCACGTTCTGCTCGACGCCCTGGCAGGCCTGCTCGAACCGGCCTACGCGTAGATTTGAGGCACAAGGGACGACGCGCCCCGTCGTCTGGTTTTCGCTTCGTCGACAATCTTTGGCATTTCCCGAAGAAACCAGCTGAGCGCGCCCTGTCGGTCCTGAGATTCAGCCCTGCGTGCCGCTATGGTGCCTTGCGCCATCCTGCAAACCACAATACGATTCCAAGAACAGCAGTGCTGCCCGGCTTCACCCCATTACGCAAGCTCATCTTGATTTGCGGTCTAGTCTCCCTGGCTCTCGCGCCAGTCTTCGCACAAAGCACGCGGGAAACGCTGCAATACCTCGGCACATCGCAGCTGGATGCGATCCCGGCGACCAGTATCTCTGCCGACGATCTGCAGATTAGCCCGCATCCTGAAACCGACGGCGAGCTGGCAGGCATTCGGCGCGGACCGGGCGATGCTTCGATACCGGTAATCGCAAATCCCCAGGCGGTCGCTCCAGCCTCAAGTGTTGCGCTGGCGTTCAACGGGCTCACGCATCGCGATCAGCGACTGGCCGGCACCGGCGTCTACGCGAATACGCAATTCAGCACCGAGCCTCCCGACGAAGCCCTGGCAGTCGGCAACGGATTCGTCGTCCAAGCGGTGAACGCAGCGCTCGCCGTTTACGACGCCACTACCGGCGCGCTCAAGCAAGGCCCAACGGCTCTCAACCAGTTCTTCCGGCTGAAGCCGGAGGTCAACCGCGCCAGCGACGCCTATGGCGATTTCACCAGTGATCCACGCGCCTATTACGACACACAGCTTCAGCGCTGGTTCGTTACAGTGGTTGCGATCTCGACACGCAGCGACACCGGAGTTTTCAGCGCGCCTACGCATCTGTTAATCGCAGTCTCGACGACGAGTGATCCGACGCAGGATTGGAAGGTCTACAGCATCGATACCACCAACGACGGCTTGGAAGGATGCCCGTGCTACGGCGATCAACCGCTGATCGGCGCCGATGCCCATGGGTTCTTCATCTCGACCAATGCCTTCAGCCTGCGCGACGGATTTGCAGGCGTTCAGCTCTACGCAATCTCGAAGAGCCTGCTGGCTACTGGAGCGATGCCGGGCGTTGTCCATTGGAATAATCCGAAACTGCCGGGCGGATTCGCATTCAGCGTGCAGCCGGCAAAGCAGAGCTCGTTTTCCACCGACGATGCGGCGCATGGAGTCGAGTACTTCTCCAGCGTCGCCGACATCCGCAACATGCTCGATCGCCGCATCGCTGTATGGGCGATCACGAACACGGCTTCGCTCGCAGACGCTGTTCCCGCTTTGAAACTCCAGAACACAATTGTCGAGACCGAGCCCTTCGGCGTCCCGCCTGACGCTCCGCAGCGCGCGGGCACTACTGAATTGGGCAGCCTGGTAGCCGAGAGAGTGCAGTTCATCGCTACCAACGACCATCGCATGCAGCAGACGATCTTCTCTGGCGGCAAGCTCTGGTCAGCCCTCACGACGATCCTGGCCGTCGGCAACGATCCCTTGCCGCATGCCGGCATCGCCTACTTCGCTTTGATTCCCTCGCTATCTCCAGAAGGGACCCTGAAGACAGAAATGGCGCACCAGGGATATGTAGCCCTTCATAATGCTGATCTCTTCCATCCAGCCCTCAGCGTTGCCCAAAATGGGAGCGGCATAATCGCATTCACAATGAGCGGAGCCGACTATTATCCGAGCGCAGCCATCGCAAGCCTCGGCGCGAACGGCATCAGCGATATCCAAATCATCGCCCCCGGTGCAGCTCCGCACGATGGCTTCAGCGGCTACAAATACTTCGGCGCTGAAGGCGCGGCCCGGACCGGCGATTACTCCGCCGCGACGGTCGACGATCACGGCGCACTGTGGATCGCCGCCGAATACATTCCCTTGGCGCCGAGAACGCTGCTCGCAAATTGGGGGACCTTCATCGCGCGAATCGCGCCTGCGAAGTAAGGCAGGAAACTGCTTCGTCGATCCTGTAACTATCTACTCGGAGCGAAGCGAGATCATGGGGTCAACTTTTGTGGCGCGAGACGCGGGCATGTAACTGGCGGCCAAGGCTACGCATCCCAAAATGACACTCACCATCCCATAGGTTGCCGGGTCATGCGGCGGAATCTCATAAAGCAGCGATTGGATGAACCTCGCCAGTACGAAGGCGCATCCCAGTCCGGCCGCCACGCCCGCTAGCGTGAGAACCAATCCGCGATGCAGAACCATCACAAGCACCTGCTGACGCGAGGCGCCGACGGCGATGCGAATTCCAATCTCCCGGGTGCGCTGCACGACCGCGTACGCTACAACGCCATAGAGTCCAATCGCGGTTAGCAGTAGCGCAACGGCGGCAAATATACCCAACAACACAGCTTCGAAACGTGCTCGACCGAGTGCGAGAGCGAGATAGTCGTCGAGAGTTTCGACTTCGTGCAAAGGCGCTTCAGAATCCATTTGTCGCAGAATTTCGCCGAGCGGCTTGGCCAGAAGCTTCGCATCCTGCTTCGCTCGGACTATGAGCACCGGCGAGCCCCACATTAACTGGGGCTCGGGAACGTAGTACGCAGGACCGGGCGCTCGGGTCAGGTCCGATTTGCGGATGTCTCCAACAACTCCCACGATTTCGCGGGTCTTGTAGCGAGCCCGGGCCGCGCCTTCGCCTGCTCCGATGGTCATGATCTTGCCAATCGGGTCCTGATTCGGAAAGTACTTCCTGGCAAAACCCCGGGAGATAATTACCGAAGGCTTCCCATTGCGGGAATCGCGTTCGTCAAAGGTGCGCCCACGCAGGAGCGGGATCTGCATCGTCTCGAAGAAACCAGGTTGCACCACATAAAACCCGGCAGCGGGTTGCTGCGCTTCAGGCAGCGGATGATCTGCAAGATCGAAATCAACGCTCCAATCGTCGTCGTTGAGGGGGAGCGGCATTGCACCCGAGGCGTTCACCACTTCCGGCAGCGCACGAATTCGCTGCAGGAGTTCAGTGATAAAGCTATCCATCTGATCTGACTTGTAGCGAGTGGACGAAAGATCGAATGCGGCTGTCAGAACATGATCTGGATTGAACCCAAGATCGATATGCGATAGCTTCTCCAAGCTGCGGATCAACAGCCCAGCTCCGGTGAGCAGCACGATGCCAACCGTGATCTGGCCAATGATAAGAGCGGAGCGCAGACGATGTTGGCTTCGACGCTCCGTACTACTGACACTGCCGCTGCGCATCTCTTCGGCGAGGTTGGGAGATGAAACCTGCATAGCCGGAAGCAGACCGAACAGAAAGCCTGTGAGTAGTGCCAATCCGGCAGTGAAGACCAGAACCCAGGGGTCAATTCCAATCTGCTGCGCACGCGGAAGATTGGCTGGATACAACTTCAACACGGCTTTTACTGACCATGTAGCGAAAGCGATACCGAGCGCGCCTCCAACGCCGGCGAGGACAAGTGCTTCCGTAAACAGTTGTCGAACGATGCGCCCGCGCGTCGCACCGAGCGCTGCACGAATAGCAATTTCTCGAGTCCGGCTGCTGCTTCGGGCGAGCAGTAGGTTGGCAACGTTGGCGCACGCCATGAGCAACACCAGGCCGACGGCGATGAATAGAACCAGGAGCGATGTTCGTGAGTCGCCGACCAGATAAGTAATCTGCGGAGACGCGGCAATGCCAGATCGGGTATTGCTGTTTGGGAACTCGGACGAGAGCGTGCTTGCGATCCGTCGCAGGTCCGCATTCGATTGCTCCAGCGTTACGCCGTCTTTCAGCCGTCCGATGCATTCAATCCAGTGCGCGCTGCGCAGCTTTGTCATCGGCTTGTCTTTAGGATCGCTTTCATCCGACTCGGAAAAAGTTACCCAGACGTCTTGTGCTTCAGCCTCGATGGGCCACTGAAAACCACGCGGCATTACGCCCACAACTTCGTAGTTCGTTCCATTGAGCGCGAACATGCGACCCAACACGTGTGAATCCGAGTTGAAGTGAGTGCGCCAGAAGGTGTCGCTGAGAATGGCTACGTGATGATGCGCTTCATCTTCTCCGTCGGAGAACGTGCGTCCGAGGAGCGGAGAAACACCGAGCACCGAAAACAGATTCGTGGTTACGTGTGCGGCTTTGACGCGAAAGGGCTCGCCGAGTCCAGTAAGCGTTCGCGAGTCACTAAGTGTGTAGGCGGCGACATCCTGAAACGTTTTGGAGCGAGAGCGGACGTCTACGTAATCAGGAAACGACATAGAGCCGTGCGCGACTTCAGGCATCGGTCTCTCTGTGTTGTAGTTGCCGAGGGCGACGAGTTGACTAGGATCGCGGAACGGCAGCGGACGCAGCAAAACCGCGTTGATCACACTGAACATCGCTGTATTGGCTCCAATACCAAGCGCCAACGTGAGAACAGCCACAACGGAGAATCCCTTTGCGTTGAGCAAGACGCGCAACGCGTACCGAATGTCAGCGAATACTTTCATTCGCGCTCCCGCCACGGAATTGTAAGCTCCGATGCTGGTACTGCACATAACATTCCAGAGCACGCAGTATCTAAGTAGTTGATGGCAAATGCTCTTCAAGCTTGATCATGCCTGTTTTCTTATTCACTGTCCGGTTATGGGAAAAGAAAGTTACTTGCCGCTCCGGAAACGGACAGCGTTGACTTGCGCCTGAGCGGGTCATAAGATGCGCGCCATGGCCAGTTCCGTGATGACGCTCGGAAGCTTAATCGGCCATTACCGTCTCCTCGAGCAAGTGGGAGAGGGCGGAATGGGCGTAGTCTATCGCGCCCACGATGAGCGGCTCGGACGAGACGTTGCCCTGAAGCTTCTGCCGCCCACCGCCTTTAATGATGAGAACGCGCGGAAGCGATTTCACAAAGAAGCGCGGGTTCTGGCACGGCTGAATCATCCCAATATCGCCACGGTCTTTGATTTTGATTCCCAGAATGGGATCGACTTTCTGGTCACGGAGTACATACCGGGAGAGACGCTGGCGAGCCGCTTAGCCTCGGGAACAATGCCGACGAATGAAGTTCTGAGGGTGGGGATGCAATTGGCCGATGGGCTTGTGGCCGCACACGAGGCCGGCGTTTTGCATCGCGATCTCAAGCCCGCAAACCTGCAGCTCACTCCCGATGGCCGTTTGAAGATCCTTGATTTTGGCCTGGCGCAGTTATCGCAAACTTTGTCGACAGATACCACCCAATCGGTCATGGATTTGCCGATGGCCGGAACGCTGCCCTATCAGGCGCCAGAACAACTGCGCGGCGAACAAGCATCAGCAAGAAGCGATATCTATGCCGCCGGCGCGGTTCTCTATGAGATGTGTACGGGCCGACGCGCCTTTGCGAACGGCTCGCCCTTCATCGTCATCGAAAACATCCTTCATGAAATGCCGAAACGGCTGGGCCAGATTCGACCAGGAGCTTCTCTCGAACTTGAACAAGTTGTAATGAAGTGTCTCGATAAACAGCCGGAAAACCGTTATGAATCGGCAGTAGAACTGGGCGTAGATTTGCGCCGAGTCGCCTCGGTCCGCACCGGCACGCAAACTGCCAGTTCGCCTCCCGGAATTCTGAACCGGGAAATTGCGGTTACCGCCATTCTCGCCCTCATGCTCGCGGTGGCCGGCGCCGTCATTTGGTGGGCGAAAGGAATGCTGACTCATGCGAGCGCCCCGGTTGTTCAATCCGTCGCCGTTCTGCCATTAAAGGACTATTCGGCAGGTGCAGATCAGGAATACTTCGCCGATGGAATGACTGAAGAACTGATCACCGATCTCGCCCAGATCAGCGCTCTTCGAGTGATCTCACGTACGTCGATGATGACCTACAAGGGTTCTACGAAGTCGCTGCCGCAGATCGCGAAAGAGCTGAATGTCGATGCAGTTTTGGAAGGCTCGGTAGAACGATTCGATCACCACGTGAAGGTGCAGGCAAAGCTGATCCGGGCCCAGACCGATGTTCCATTTTGGACCAGAACCTACGAGAGAAACGTTGGCGACATCCTGACTCTTCAGGAAGATGTCGCGAAAGCCATCGCCGACGAGATCCAGATCAAGCTGACTGCTGAAGAACTGCGCCGGTTGAACAGACCACGCGCGGTAAACCCTGAAGCGCACGAGAACTATTTGCGCGGGCGCTACTACTGGAACCAGCGCACGAACACCGGGGTACAGATGAGTGTCGAATACCTGCAGAAGGCAATTGCAATCGACCCGCATTACGCGCTCGCATACGCCGCGCTCTCAGATTCTTACCACTTACTTCCGGAGCTGGCGGGCTCTTCCGGCAAAGACAATTTTGAAAAAGCGCGCTCAGCCGCTCAGCAAGCTCTGCGACTTGATCCCTCATCGGCGGAGGCGCACGCCGCTCTCGCTAAAGTGATGGAGGATTACGATTGGAATTGGGATGGAGCGGAATCGGAGTACAGGCAAGCAATTGAATTGAATTCGGGTTTACCCACGCTTCACGCCTGGTACTCAAATCTCCTGACCGAAAGAGGAAGGGTTACGGAGGCGCTAAGTGAGGCCCGGAAGGCGCAGCAGCTAGATCCGCTTTCCAGTTATGCCAATTCCAATCTGGCCCTGATCTTCTATTATGCCGGACAATACGAAGATGCCCTTGCACAGAGCCAGAAGACACTCGCCCTTGACCCGGCAAACGCTCGCAGCCACCGAACCATCGGTTGCGCCTATGCTGCGCAGCAGAGCTATAACAAAGCGATTCCCGAATTGAAAAAAGCTATTGAGCTTTCGCCGGGAACACCAGAATACATAGCCGAACTCGGATACGTCTATGCAGTTATGGGACAAAGGGAGCAAACCCGAGAAATCCTGAACCAGCTTGAGAGTTCAGTTGAACGTGGAGCAGCATCTGCGTACTCCTTGGCCGTAGTCTATGCCGGGACCGCTAACAGGGAGCGCACTCTGCAATTGCTGCAGCAGGCAGTTACTGAAAAAGCAGCCGGCGTGGTGGAACTTGGAATCTCGCCGCTGTTCAAGGGTCTGCGCCGAGATCCAGCATTTCAGGAAATCCTGAAGCAACTTGGACTGTTTGCGGCTATCGAGGCGAAAGGTTCGGATTCACCACGCGTTCCAACCAATGATATATAGCGCACCTCCAGGGACGATCAAAATGAGAGCCCCGCAAACAAACTCCATAGGTGCAGCATGTCTGCCCGAAACTCCTCTGCCTCTGGTAAAGGCGACATAGTCCGGAAGATTCTCAAGCGAATTCTGCAACTCTTCTGCAGTGATCGGAGGTGGTTCTCTTTTGCCCTGCAAATCGAAGCGCCGACCTCTTATGTCGATCACATATCCGTCAGGATTGTGTGGATCGTCATTAAATTTGTGTCTATCGATATGAAAGGTTTGCACAGGCTGAGCGGTATTCCATACCGTCAAAGATTCGACACCGTCGCGTTCACTTGGAGCCATAACGAGGGTAGTCCATTCATGGCCGTCACCCAGTCGCGCGAAGATCTCGTTCCCATCCCCTGCGCCAAAATACGATCGATACACTCTTGTCGGTTTTTTTGATTTGTCGGCAGGCTCGAAAGTTCCGTCCATGATGAACAGCTTGTCATCTCCACGACTGAAATTTTCAACATGCACATCAAGAATGCCTGTCTTGAATTTCAAATGCAGAACAAGAGAGCCGGAACCGCCGTTGAAGTGCACTCCCCCCGGATACCTGCTCTCGTAAGGGCTCGTTTCTTGCGAGGAATTTGTTGTTTTTTGGCCTGCTGGTGGCTGAGTAGGAGATTGGTCACCTTGATTCACCTGCGCGAGTGCGTTAGGGAAGTTGAAGATGCCGCCTGCGAGTCCCGCAGAGGTCACGCGTAGGAAGTCTCGTCGCTCGAAGTTCATCGCTACACCTCCTGGCAGTAGTAGCTTCGACCAGAGCCCGCGTTCAATTTAGGGAATGAAAGATGCATAGCTTCTACTCTCCCAACGTGAGTCTGTCAACAGGAGAGTCAGTGATGCTAGTACGCTGTTCGCGCGTCGGAGGAGGAGGGCGGAGGAGGTCCATTTGGCCATTTGCCTGGTTGGGGCCCCATTACCAGCCCGAGGCGTCCGCCGCGCAGAATGTCGTCGTGGCGAAACCAACCTTGGTTGTACGGCTTGCCATTCCACTCCGCTGAGATCACGTATTTGTTTTCGGATGAGACGTTCTTTGCTTCGATCGTGAAGGTCTTTCCATTAATCAGATGAAAGGTCGTTTCGGGAATTGCCGGACTGCCGATCAGGTACACGTCTTGTCCCGCATTGGGAAAGATACCGATCACTCCGAAGGCGTACCATGAGCCCATCGCGCCGGAATCGTCGTTGCCGGGAATTCCCTCTCGGCCCGTGTGATAGTTCCTGGCTATGATTTCGCGAACACGTTCAGCGGTTTTGTCCTGTCTGCCTGCCCAAATATACAGGTATGGAGCCAGAAATCCTGGTTCGTTACCGACATCGTACCGTCCGGGAACATCGAAAAACGCGTCGAGACGTTTCACAAAGACATCTTTGCCTCCCGATTTTTGGATCATTCCAGCTACGTCCTGAGGAACGAAGGTTGAGTACGTCCAGGAATTGCCTTCGTAAAACGTATCCCCGCCCCACGTGCAGTGCTGCAGCGCCGTGAAGTCCTGCTTCCATGATCCGTCGCGATGACGCGGGCGAATGAACCCTTTGAATCCGCCGTCTTCAAAATCTGGATCCCAGAGCTTTTCCCAATTTTGCGATCTTGCCAGGTACTTCTCGTAATCGGCAGTTTTGCCGAGAGCTTTGGCTAACAGTGCGACCTCAAAATCGTCGGCTGCATACTCCATCTGCTTGGAACCGGGACGATCGACGCTTTCGATACTTGCGTAACCGAGCGACTTATAATCCTCCAGCCCACCACGGCCTTCCTTGAACTGATTCTCAGGAGGGACCTCTGCGTCTTTGACTTCTGCTGCATATCCATCATTCCAGTCGATTCCAGGAAGCTTCTTAAGATACGCATCCGTAACGAAAAACTCGGCGTTGCTGCCGCCCTGGGTGCGTCCGTTGAAATTCCCACTTCGGGCATCGGGCATGTATCCGTCATGGCGATAGATGTCGATCAGAGCACGTACGCTCGCTGCCTGCCGATCGGGCGCAATCAACGTGAGTAGCGGTCCGGAACTGCGGAATGTGTCCCAGATCGCGTAGAAATCGTCGTAATACGGCTCGCTGGATTTCCAAAGCGGATTCTCTCCTGTGCGATCTACCGGCATAAGCATCGTGTGATAGAGCGAGGTGTAGAACAGTTGCATCTGATCGGGACTTACACCTCTGATTTCTATCGTGCTAAGCGCCTTGTTCCAAGCTGCCTCGGCTGCTCCACGCGTCTTGTCAAAATCGAAGCCAGAGATTTCGCGAGTCGCGTTGAGCTTCGCCTGCTCGACGCCAATAAAAGAGATCCCGATCTTGAGCCGAACCTGCTGTCCCGCTTTGGTACGGAATTGCAACCAGGCTCCGGCTTTACCTCCATCACTCGCCTGCTGTTCGCGCGCTCCGGCACTCAAAGCACCGTTGAGCCATGTCCCTGACGCAGTCGCGGGCGTATCGCTGATCGCATAAAAATAGACGGTGTACGGTCTGGTCTGCTGGTTCCATCCACCGATCACGGTCGTGGAGCCGCTTACCTCACTTGGAGAAAGGACTTTCACGGACGAGGCGGTCAGGCGTTGATCCTCGTGCTGTCTGGCTCCGCTGCTAAGACAGTGGCCGGCGTCGAACAGAATGTTGGCTTTCGACGCCTCGGGATAGGTAAACCGATATAGCGCGACTCGTCGCGAAGCGGTGATCTCAACCTTTGCCGAATAACGCGTGAGATTCACGCTGTAAAAGCCAACGGCCGCGTTCTCGTCCTGCCGCGGTGAACTGAAGTCATTGGGCAGAACGTCGTCTGTTGTGGGCTGAATGAGGACATTTCCGTACTTTGCTCCTCCGCCGGTACCGCTTACGTGCGTCTGACTGAAGCCGTTGATGTTTCCGTCAGGCAGCCAGCCGGCGTTTCCCGTATTGGGACTCATGTCAGGACCAGGTTTGATCATGCCGAACGGCAGGCTGGGGCCGGGAAAGACGTGTCCGCCGCCTTCAGTTCCCATAAAGGGATCGATGTACTTCGCGGACTGGGCATTGCTGCAACTGCATGCGATCACGATCAACAACAGCGACGCTGTCCATGAACCAAATGTGTGCATGAGTTCTCTCTGATAAAGTTTGTCCATTAACGCATTCCTGAAATGGTGCCTCTCTGGCCGACAGAGCGGCTGTCAACCGTGAATGACAACAAGATCGATTTTGTTATTTACTGCAGACGAAACTCGATTACGCCGAAGCAGCCTCAGGCAGGCCCTCTACCTGCAGGACGGGACGAACTTCTACCGTGCCCCACCTGCCTGCAGGAATCTGGCTGGCGATTTCCGTGGCTCTATCGATGCTGTCGGCTTCGATCAGGAAAAATCCCCCGAGCTGCTCGTGGGTTTCGGCGAACGGACCATCCGTGACCATCGTCTTTCCGTTCTTAACCCGCACGCTCTTGGCGGAAGAAGTCGGATAAAGCGGAGCCGCTGAGACGTACTGGCGTCTGGTGTGGAGCTGTCTGGCGAATCCAGCGGAATCCTGATAGCACTGTGCCCGCTCGGCTTCGCTGAGCGAATTTTCGTCAAGGTAAATGAGCAACATATATTGCATACTGATCTCATTTGATTATCAAAAACGGAGAAATAAAGCCAATCGAATACGACTATAGTGTTGACCTAGTTAGGACTTCCTCCAAAATGGAGGAACAACTATGGCGGTATTGAACGTCAAGAACGTACCCGATTCTCTGTATCGGAAGATAAAAGCCAAGGCGAAGCGGGAGCGTCGATCGGTTGCGCAAGAAGTTCTGCACCTGTTGAGCTCTGCCTTGGAATCCCCAAAGCGTTTGTCCATTTTGGAGCTAAAAGGATTGGGTAAAGAACTTTGGAACGAGATTGACCCTGCTGACCACATCGAAAGAGAACGAGCCTCTTGGGATTGATCGCCGACGTCGGTTCTGGACCAGTTGGAGTAGACGCAGCGATTTTCATTTACTTCATTGAAGAGAACGTCCAATACCTTCCCATCATTGAGCCTCTTTTCAACGAGGCTAGTAATGGAAGGCAGCTCTTAGTGACTCGGCACTTACGTTGTTGGAAGTGCTTGCAGTGCCTTATAGGATCGGCAATCGCTCGATTGCTAGCCGCTACGAGGCGTTGCTGACTAAAAGCGAGGGAGTGGAAATTGTCGAGATCTCCCGTGACCATCTTCGAGCTGCAGCGCATTTAAGGGCAGCAACAAAGGCGAGAACAGCAGATGCTCTGCAGTTGACCGCGGCTCTGGTCGCGAAATGCACAAGCTTTCTTACGAACGATCGTGCATTACCAACTATTCCAGGATTGCGCATCCTGCAGCTTTCTAGCTACCTACGCAAATGTTGATCTTGTTAGGGCCAGCTTCAATCCAGCGTCCTCACGTCTTCCGGCAGCATCAACGTCATCTGGCACTGGTGCTTAGCTTCGTCGCAGGTTAGCACTCCGCGGCGAACTAGCTTAATCGGAGTGTCGTCTGGGAATTCCACGGTGAAGGAAGCCGCCTGCAACTGAGTTGTGTAGCTGCGCAGCGCTTCATCTCCCCGAACAAATTTAACTTGCTCGGGTCTGATCGGACGACCGTCCGAACTTCCAGTAGCTGAGAAGCTGAGAAAGAATTCCGCGCTTGCATTTTTGCCCGACCACGGGAGACGCGCGCTGCGCAGTGCTTGCAGCTCCTGGCGTGCGCGCTCCACTTCGGCGGCACTACGCTTCGAATCGGGAACGAGGGATTTCAGATGTTCTTCGGCATCGGGAATCTTGTGGTTCGCAGTTGCCGCCATCGCATAGAAATGGACTGCATCCTGTTTGCGCCCCATCTTTTCATAGAGCTGTCCGAGATGGTCGCCGATCTCGGAGTGCTCGTCGAGCAGCCATGCGGCTTCAATGTAGCGCTTGGCTTTATCGAGCTCATTGTTCTGGAAGTACACCCATCCGAGCGTGTCCCAATAGCTGCCGATGCTCATCGTGAGTCCGACATCGTTGAGCGTGAGGTGATCGACATCCACATTGCGCAGCCCAGCTTCTGTTGCCGACGTTGCCGACTCCGCATACGTGAGGGCCTTGTCGAGATGAGTCTTGTGCGTGGAGAGTTCGTAAGCCACGTTGTTCCAGATGCCCGGAGATGGAGCCAGTTCGACAGCTTTGTCGAATGCGGCCAGCGCCTTCTCCGGCTGATTCACGTTCAGGTAAGCGCGGCCAAGGTTCGCTTCCAGCCCCGGATTCTGTGGTGTGATCTGCACCGCCCGTTCGAGTTCCGAAACGGCATCGGTGTAGTTCTTCTGCTCGAGATAGAGCGAACCCAAATTTCCGTGCGCGAATTGGTCGAGCGGATTTACATCAAGCTGCTTCTTATATGCAGTAATGGCGTCATCGTATTTTTGCTGTGCCTGATAGGCCATGCCAAGATTGTTGTAGGCGAACTCGTCGAAGGGATTGATGTCGACCTGCTTTTGAAAAGCCGAAATTGCATCGTCATAGCGGGCGAGCGCAAGATACGCGCGGCCTAGATTGTTCCAGGCGTCTTTGTGCTTGGGTTCAAGCTCAACCACTTTCTTGAGCAACTCTGATGCTGCGCGGAAATTCTGGTTCTTGAGTGCGGCGATGCCGGCGTCATTGAGATCGTCGGCTGACATTCCTGCGGGAATGTTCGAGGCCGAAGTTGCCGAGAGGCTCTCGACGAACATGCTTTGCGCCGTGTCTGCAGCTACTGCGCGCACAAAGGCGCGCAAATCAGCTCCACGGCTGGCCGCGATTTCACGCATGCCGAGTGAGAGATCTTTCGTCACCGTGAGCGTGTGTCCATCTAGCTTGTAATCGGCCGAGTAGGTCGCGTAGTCGCGCTTCACACTGATTGGCACAGGAGGACGATAGTTGTAGCCGTCGGGAAGCTCGACTTTGACCGTCTCGTGCGTTTGCAGCGGGGCTGCAGGAAATTCGAACGGCTTGGTGCGATCCTCGTCGTCATCTTCATCGAGATTGGCCCAGCTCATGTCGAGGCGCGGCAGCGGGATCGCCAGCTGCGAGCTCTTCGTAGTCCAATCGAGAAAGTTGGCCTGCGTCAACTTGTAGCTGAACTCAAGTGGATGATGCGTATCCGAGGGATCGCCAACTTTCACATCGTCTACATCGCCGGCGAGTCCCTGGTACATGTTCAGGTACTCGATCACCTTCTTCCACTGCGGTTGCGGTGTTCCGCGGAAGGCCATGCGGAACGCAAGCTCGGCGTCACCGCGAACGCTGTATTCGTACGTGGCCTCAAGCTTCCCTACCTGGCTGATCTTGCCAGTGACTTTTACCGACTGGTAATTGGCAGTAGGCAGATCGGCGGGAGTGGTCACAATTTCTGCCTCACCGTTTGGCGGAACGAGCAGAGCCTTCTTATTCCGAATGCTCGCGACCAGCATGCGAAATGGCGCGACTTCCGTGGTTGAGTCTAGCCAGATCCCGCGCAGATTTCCGGCATGGTCCGGGGCAGACTTGAGGGGCACGAACGTGATGACGTGATCGAACTGCGCCGGAGACGGCACGGTCTCGTCAAGCTTGCGCGCGTGGTGAATCAACACCGGATAGGCATCGAGCCCAGCAGCCTTGATCAGCGACGCGAGCAGCGTGTGCTTGTCTTTGCAATCGCCGTAGCGATTGTTCAGTACATCCACTGCCGAATGCGGCTGGAATCGTCCGACGCCGAAGGAGATTCCAACGTAGCGATAGCGAGGTGCGACGAAGTCGTACAGATCTTCGACTTTTTCAACGTCACTCTTCGCCGAGGCAGTCAGCTCTGCGGCACGAGCACGAATCGTCTGGTCGGGCTTTACTCGATCGCGTTCCAGACTTGAATACCATCGACCAACTTCGTCCCATGACTGGAAGGTGCTGAGTTGAACATCAGGGATTTCGTCTTCATCGTCCTCCACTTTCTTCTTCTTTTTCTTTTTAGAGGAATTGGAATCGTCGTCGTCGAGTTTCAGAACTGCGTTCTTCCATAAATATGTCGTACGGCCATTCGCAGTGGCGATCTCTGGCTGTACGTTCTTGCTTCGCATTTTCAGCGCGCGGCCGGCGGGAACATCGACCTGCAACTGCTCGTCAAGAACGATGACTTTTGAGATGAACTGCTGCTCCCACCAGAATTGCCCGGGAGCCAGCGGTTCGAATTCGTTGACTTTCACGTCGTATTCGAGGACGTCCCCCGGCGCGAGCCCTGGAACAACAATGTCTTTCTGGTGGAGATCGCTGTAAATCGGCGCCTCGCGCGCGACCGGTGCCGTCAAATCCTGCACGGAATCGGGACCCGCAATTGTGACCGCTCCATTCGGCTTGGTGACCTTGACTGAGACGATCTCGATCCTATCGTTCGCGGCGTTATAGGGAAAATGCAGTTGCCCGAATGCCTGCACGCCAGCCTGCGTCTGAATGCGAATGCGCGTCGTCTGTTCGCGCTCGGAGGTGCCATTGTTTTCGAAACGAATCTTCGTCAGATATTTTTCGATAACGAATGCCTGCTGGGAATAATCGGCGGCTTTCTCGGCGGCAGCCGGCGGCGTAAGCGGCGTTTGCGCTTGTTGTGGCTGTGGCTTCGGCGATTCGGGAAATTTTTTTCGCGAATCAGAAGGAGTCTGTTGTGCCCCGACTGAAACAACAACGAAGAGAAAAGGGATGAGACCAGCGCATCGACGCATATGGAAAGTTCTACTCTGAACTGAAGACACCGGCAATCGGGCGTACGGTCTAGGTGGATGTACCTAAGTGTCTGCGCCTTTCGAGAGTTGAACGATTTCGTAGGTGTAGCTTGCATGGCTGTTTGGAGCCAAGAGCTGCAAACCTGCCGGCCGGGCGACCATGTATGGCGCAAAGTCATTCCGCTGCTCACGAATTTCCGCACCGAAGGTCTATGTTGAGGAGTCTCGTCGGTACCCGTGTGGGCGACGGAAACTAGACTACTATGTTTGAGAGCCACCGGCGGTTTTCCCGACTGCCTCTGTAAGGTGCTCAATGGTTAGTTTTGCCAAAGCGAATGAGATAGGAACTGGGCTGCCGCGCCGCGCCTTTGTAGTCTCCTTCATCCTTCACGGGCTGCTGATCGGATATCTTTGCTGGCAACCTGAACCACCACTCATCAACCGCACCATGGTTTTGGCGGGCGAAAATGGTAGCTCTATCGGCTTGGTCTATTTGCCCACTGACCCGTCACTTCGCATTCCGGTAAATGAAGAATCGCGGAGATTGAAGTACAACGCTCCGGCACACCACCGCGTTGTCAAATTTCGACATACCTCACCACATCAGACCGACGAGCATCCCACGGACGCCAAGGTGCAGGCTCCTGCGATGGGCTCTCCCGACGGCGATTCCGATGTGGGTCCGGTCTCCGGAGCCGGAGCTTTTCCGGCGCTCCCCGTGAAGTTTCCTGATCCCCATGTGAATGCCGATGAGCTTCCTGCCGGCGTTGCCGGCGATGTCGTCGTTGAAGTCACCATCGACGTTGCCGGCAACATCGTGAAGAAGAAAGTATTGGTATCGATCGGATACGGCATCGATGAGAAAGTGCTTTCGGTGCTCGAGCAGTGGCACTTCCGTCCGGCTACGATCAATGGCATGCCTGTGGCTTCGCGACAGGACGTCCACTTTCACTTTCCCAGCTAGGGAATTCCGCTCACCAGGTTTCTACCAGGACATCGTCGTCAACGATGATGTCTTCCAGCTTTCCCGAATCAATGAAAGAGACACGCAAGCTTTCCAGAAGATCGCGCAGCTCGGAGAGGCTCGTGGGCGACATCACGGTAAAGCGAAGTCCCATGCCGACAGCTGGATCTGACGTTCGAACTTCCGCGTGAGTTTCAAATCGGAAATCCGCCGAATTAATTCTCGCGCGCACGAGCGTGCCTCTGGGCAGCGGACTGAAGGTTTTCACGTAAAGGCCGGATGCTGAGATGTCGGTTATTTCGGTCCAGAACGGGTACTCGAGCGCACCGAAGATCTCCGCACCGCCGGAGCACGCATGACGAGGAAAGCGACGGCGATCTTTAGGCGTGGGCTCGACCCAGAACTTATCCTTTTGTCTTTGCGGAAGACTGATTCCCCACAGCGGTTTTGAGAGCTCCAGTGCCTTCAGTCCACATTGGCCCCGCCGTGTTCCTGAGCCAATCCATTTCACACTGAAGCGAGCGCGAACGCCGAAGCGATGCAGAAATACAGTCTGGCCGATGCTGAGCCGCACGTTTACGCCTGCAATGCGTGCAGACTCGAGCGTGAGATCTAACGTGTGAGTTATGAGGGAAAATGGCTTGGCATGGACGTCGGTGCCAGTCATCTTCACGGGCAAAACAGCCCTGGTGCGCAGCTCTTTCCTTTTTGACACCTTCGCGACTTTCACCCGGCGGGGAGACTTCCTGTGCAATTCTAAGTCAGCGGTGGCGTTCTTCTTCGCGTCGGGACTGAATTCCCCACTCCGAAGTAATCCACAGTAACCAGCGCAGCCGGCCGTCGTTGAGCTAACTGTAAGTTCAAGATCCTTGATCACGCAGCAGACCGGAGCCGTCCAGAGCTGCCCGTTGCATCTGTTCTGCTGCGCGCAGCGCACCTCCCAGCAACAGCTTGCATCTTTAGTTAACAGATAGAGGTCAGACAATTGAAGTGTCTGCTGAGGATTTCAGAGGAGGAATTTTCATGCGAAAACTCGCATCTCGCTTGACCATGTGTGCGGCGCTCCTGTTTGCATTTGGAGCGTTTGCGCAGAATGCGTCCGAGGTCCCCGCCGGAACTGAGGTTCACGTGCGTGTTGACCAGGACATTAATGCCAAAAAAGGCAATGTACAGCCCGGCGCCATGTTCCCGGGAACGATTTCGCGCGATGTAGTCGGCGCGAACGGCAATGTGATCATCCCGAAGGGAGCTCCGGCTCAGCTCGCGGTGGTTTCTACCGGCGACAACAGCAACGACATGACGCTCGACCTGCGCTCGGTCGACATCAACGGCCGTCACTATCGTCTTGATACCGAAAGTACCAGCGCTGCCGCCAGCAGCAAGAATGGCGGAATCGGCATGAACAAGCGCACTGGCGAGTATGTGGGCGGCGGTGCATTAGCGGGCACACTCATCGGCGCACTGGCTGGTGGTGGCAAAGGCGCAGCCATCGGCGCCATATTGGGAGCGGGCGCTGGAGCCGGCACTCAGATTTTGACCAAAGGCAAGGAACTCAATGTTCCGGCCGAGACCGAGCTGAATTTCCGTCTGCAGAACGCCGTTCGCATGCACCAGTACGAAGGCTATCAGGGACACGGACGCGAGCTGCCGCCTCCAGATCAGTACAACAATAATCAGTACAACAACAATCAGCCGCGCGATAACAGCAGCAATCCGCGGTAAGCTACAACTTTGCCAGAAAAGGGCTGGACCTCAAGTCCAGCCTTTCTTTTGCCCATTTCTTCTGACAAATAATAGAGGGGTTCCCGTTTTCCACCGGTCGCTCCACAGCAATCGCTGCTAATATCCCGAAAGTGGCGACCAAGAAACCATCGAAGCGTGCAAAGAAGTACCTCAGGCTGCTCAAGCCGGGCGAGGAGCAGCGCTCGATGTCCACGCTCAAGCTGCGGCTTCTTAAAAAGCTCAAATGCACGCTCAGGTACGAGAAGCTTGCATGGGCAGACGGCGCTCAACTGGTCGCTGGCGTGGACGAAGTCGGGCGCGGCGCTCTCTTCGGTCCTGTCGTTGCTGCTGCCGTAATCCTCAAACCTGACTACCGCATCCGCGGGCTGCGTGATTCCAAGCTGCTGCTGCCGGAAGTACGCGAGGTGCTCGCCGAGCGTATTCGCGAACATTCGATCGCATACGCCATCGCATCGGTCGATGCGGCACGTGTGGATCAGATCAATATCTACTGGGCTTCTCTCGAAGCGCTTGCGTCAGCTGTGAAGCAACTGGAACCTGCTCCCGATCATGTCTTAGTCGATGCACTCAAGATCGACATTCCGTTCAAGCAGACGAAGATCATTCATGGCGACGCACTAAGCTGCTCGATCGCTGCAGCATCGATCATCGCCAAAGTGGAACGCGATCGCATGATGCGCGAGATCGATGCTCAATACCCACTCTACGGTCTCGCCTCCAATAAGGGCTACAGCACGCCCAAGCACAAGGCCGTCTTGCGAGAGCACGGGCCATCACCGCTGCATCGCCAATCGTTTGCGCCAGTCTGGATGGCTCAAGCCGAACACACCCCGGATCTTTTCGCAGAGTTAAAAGAGGAAGTGGAAGCAGACGAACAGCCTCAGATCGAAACAGAATGTGCACAGCTCGAAGCAGTAGCTGGCAGCTAGCGGCTGGTAGCTAGCAGCTTCTTTTCACATCAACGACTGGGGATCCACATCGACAATGATGCTCGTGCGCGGCACCTCTTCTGCAACCGCGCTTGTGACCAGCGCACGGAGAGTTGCGTTCAGCCTTTCCCGACTGGATGACTTCAGAATGAAATGGAAGCGATAGTCGCGCTTGAGACGCGATAGCGGCGCGGCAGCCGGACCCATCAGACGAATTCCTTCCAACCGCGTGCGATCGACCCAGCGATGCACGATGCCCGCGTAGCGCATCGCAAGCTCGAGCTTGTCGCTGCGCAACAGAACGTTGGCGACACTGGTGAACGGCGGGTAATGCATCCAGCTGCGATAACGCAGCTCCTGCTCGTAGAAGCCGATGTAATCGTGCATTGCCGCAAAGCGAATTGCATAGTGTTCCGGAAAGTATGTTTGCAAAACGACCTCGCCTGCGAAATTGCCGCGTCCTGCACGTCCTGCGACTTGCGTCAGTAGCTGAAAGGTCCTTTCTGCCGCCCGAAAATCGGGCAGACCTAGGGCATAGTCGGCGCCGATCACGCCGACGAGCGTGACTCCATGAATATCGTGCCCTTTCGCGATCATCTGGGTTCCGACCAGCATGTCGAGCTCGCCTGCGTGAAGCTGATTGAGCACGCGTTCAAAATCGTGGCGCGTGCGAACCGTGTCGCGGTCAAGCCGACCGACGCGGGCATTCGGGAATGACTGCTGCAGGGATTCTTCAATCTTCTCTGAACCTGCACCGAGGAAGAACAGATGCTCGCTTCCGCATTTGGGACAAAGCTTCGGCACAGTTGTGCGGTATCCGCAGTAGTGGCATTCGAGCCGCTGGCCAACCGGAACACGCTGCGTGAGCGCCGCCGGCGAGACCATGCCTTTGTGATGAGTGAGCGCCACCGCGCAATTCACGCATTGCATCTTCTCGCCGCAGGAACGACACAGCACAACGGCGGAATATCCGCGTCGATTGAGCAACAACATCACCTGCTCTTTGGCTTCGAGGCGTTCGGTAACTTGCTCGATCAGCCTGCGCGAGAAAATCTTTTCTTCGCCGGTCTGCTGGAACTCCTCGCGCATGTCGATGATTTCGACCTCAGGCAAGGGCCTCTGCTGCACGCGCTCGCGCAGCTCGATCAGACGATATCTGCCTTCTCGCGCATTGTGGTAGGTCTCAAGCGCTGGCGTAGCCGACGCGAGAACGACCGCAGCACCTGAAAGTTTGCCGCGCATCACGCCTACATCGCGTCCGTTATAGCGCGGGGTTTCTTCCTGCTTGTAGGAGCCGTCATGCTCTTCGTCGATCACAATTAGCGCCAAGTCGCGCACAGGCGCGAATACTGCCGAGCGCGTCCCAACGACAATTCGCGCATCTCGGCGATGGATGCGGTGCCATTGTTCAGCGCGTTCACCGTTGGTCAAACCAGAGTGAAGAATCGCGACCTGCTCGCCAAAAATGCGGTAAAGATTCGCTGCGGCCGCTGGCGTGAGCCCTATTTCGGGCACCAGCAGTATCGCTGATCGTCCTTGCGCAAGCACTGACTGCATCGCTGAGAGATAAACCGCGGTTTTTCCGGAGCCGGTTACGCCATGCAGAAGGGAAACAGAAAATCGCCGGTCGCTTACAGCAACTTCAATGGCATCGAGGGCTGCGCGCTGGGCGGTGTTCAAATCTCCTCGCGCGATTTGCGACGACGATGCCGGAACTCCTGCTACGTGAAACTCAGCGGGTTTCTCTTCGATGCTCACCAGACCGCGCCGAACCAGCGTGTGGAGCGTTGTGTGGGGAAGCTCCGGCTCGCGAAGCTCACGAACAGGCATGGTGCCGCCGGCTTTCTCGAGTTTGGAGAGAAGCGCCTGCTGATTCTCATTCAGCCTGCGCGTCGAGGGCTCAGGGTTCGCGACCAGGCGCGCGATTTTAATTGTCCGACTTGCATCGCGAGTCGAAGAGACATCCTGCCGCAGGATCCAACGCTTTGAGTGCAATCCACGCAGTACATCGCGGGTCGCGCCAGTTGCGTTCTTGAGCGCGTGCTCGCGGACTTCATCGACCTGCGAAAGGAAATCCAGCACCTGGTATTCGAGCATCTGCTCGGTCATACTCTTCTTCGACCGCCCAGAATTCCCGAAGTGGGCAGAGTCATAAAGCGCCTTCTGTCCCAATTCAGTAATGCTGTAGCTCCAATCGCGCTTGACCTCCGCTTGCAATGGCAGCATGGCTCGCAGCACTTCTCCGATCGGCGCGAGGTAGTAGCTCGATATCCAGTCGGCAAGCTGCATGAGAGGCGCGTCGATGAGCGGCTCGGCGTCGAGCACCGAGTGCACCATCTTCGTCTCCATGCTCGGCGCACGATCATGCAGCGCAGTGACAACGCCGGGCAATCGCGATGTGCGGAATGGAACGAGGACTCGCCCTCCTACCACGGGAGTCTGGCCGTTCACACGATAGGTAAACGTCATCTCCAGAGGAACGGGCAGAGCTACGTCGCAAAAGGAAGACATGCGCAAGGGCACAGGTTACAGGGAACAGGTTATACAGGGAAACGGCTCTCAAACCTGTTCCCTGTCCCCTGTCACCTGTTCCCTCTGGTTCGGAAGCGGCATTCCCAAATACTTCATCACCATCTGCAGATCCTTCCACGTTTCTTTCTTCTGCCGAGGATCTCGCAGCAGATATGCTGGGTGATACGTCACTGCGAGCTTCGTATTCTTGAAGTCGTAAATCCGGCCGCGCAGGTTGATCATGGCATCGTTCACGCCCAGCAAAGTTTTTGCAGCTACGGCTCCAAGAGCAACGAGGATCTTTGGCTTCACGACTTCAATTTGCCGCATGAGAAACGGCGAGCAAGTATCGCATTCATCTCGTTCGGGAGTCCGATTCCCGGGAGGACGGCATTTGATGATGTTGGCGATGTAAACGTCTTCGCGCCGAATTCCCATTGCGGAAATCATATTGTTAAGCAGTTGGCCGGCGCGTCCGACGAAGGGCTCGCCGTGCGTATCTTCGTCTGCGCCTGGGGCTTCGCCGACGAACATAATGTCTGCCCGGGGATTCCCCACGCCGAAGACAATCTGTTTGCGTCCTTGTTTGTGCAGCACGCAGCGCGTGCAATCGCCGATGTCTTTGCGGATCGCGCGTAGCGCTTGTTCTGGAGTCATTTCCTTTTCATTGAGTAACGCCGTCGCGCTTGCAGCTTCGAGTCGCTCAGACGATATTTGTTCAACAGCTGTTTGAATCTGCGGTAGCACTTCGCGCCGATAAAAGTCGTAAATGCCAAGCTCGCGATAGAAGCGGATGCGCTCAGTCAGTTGCTGCTGCAGTTCTGAATTTTGGGACATGAATCAAGATCAGCGAGCGGGAGCGGCTTTGCCCGTCTGCATCTTCAGTTTTAGCACGACATCGAGAATTCGATGCGCGATTTTCTGCTTCGGCGCTTCGGGAATTGCGAGTTCTTCGTCATGAGTGATGATGGTGACTTCGTTGCGCTCGGAGTCGAAGCCGATGCCGGCCTTCGAAACGTCGTTCACTACGATCGCATCGATCGCCTTCTTGCGTAGCTTCGCGCGGCCATTCTCGAGTGCATTCGAAGTCTCTGCTGCGAATCCAATCAGGACTTGTCCGGCGCGGCGCTGAGACGAAACTTCGGCAAGGATGTCGGGCGTGGGTTCTAATTCGAGTGTGAGCGATCCGCTACGTTTGATTTTGTCTTGGGCAGCATCGCGCACACGAAAGTCGGAGACAGCGGCGGCGGAAATCACGATCGTTGCCCGATCAAGCTGTGAGATTACAGCATTGCGCATCTGTTCGGCGGTCTCCACGCGAATCAATTCCGCGCCTTCGGGAGTTTCAGTTGTAACTGGTCCTGAGACCAGAATCACTTTTGCCCCGCGACGAGTCGCAGCTTCGGCGATTGCGCATCCCATCTTCCCACTGGAGCGATTGCCCAGGAAGCGCACTGGATCGATTGGCTCGCGTGTTGGACCGGCCGTGATCAGAACCGTTTCTCCGGTGAGATCTCGAACTACGCCGAGGGCAGACAAAGCAGCGGCGACGATCTCCGCCGGCTCTGCCAAGCGTCCTGCACCGACCATTCCGCAGGCAAGGTATCCGCTGCCGGGCTCGACGACGTAAACGCCGCGCTTGCGCAGAGTCTCAAGATTGTCCTGCGTCGCCGCGTGATTCCACATTTCGACGTTCATCGCTGGCGCAACAATTGCAGGAGCAGGCGTGGCGAGGTAGAGAGTGGAGAGAAAATCGTCCGCCTGACCATGAGCGAACTTAGCCATCATGTCAGCCGTGCATGGCGCGACCACTAATGCATCAATGTTCTGGGCAACGCTGATGTGCTCAATGGCGGAATCGAGGTTAGGCTCTTGCCCGCCTGCGTCCCAAAGACCTGTGATGACCTTTTCGCCGGAAAGCGCCGCAAAGGTAAGGGGCCGCACGAATTCCTGGGCGGCGGCGCTCATGATGACCTGGACGCGAATGCCCTGATCCTGCAGCAGGCGGACGATTTCACAAGCCTTATAGGCAGCGATTCCGCCGCACACGCCGAGCGCGACCCTCATGTGTCTATTTTAGTCGTATGTGTAGGAGAGGGAGTCGTGGCATTGGTGGTTCGCGAGAGGCAAACGCGCAATCCGACGCCGGATTGCGCGGATGGGACGCGGATCAAAGGCAATGATTCGGAACGGAGCAAACCACGAACAAACTTCAGAAACCTGTTCCCTTCCGCGTTGATCCGCGCCCGAAGGGTCCGCGAAATCCGCGTCGGGTTTTAGACGTTACTCTTCGCTCGGCTGCGGCGCGGGGACTTCCGTCACTTCTGTATGCTCGGGCACGACGTAGGAAACCTTGCCGGCTTCAATTTCATCCTGGGCGATACGGCACGCCTTGCGGGAGTTGGTCTCGACCAGTGCGCTGGCTCCGTTCTGGAGCTGGCGGGCGCGGCGGGCGGCGACGAGGATGTAGCGATATTTACTATCGAACTCTTTCGTGGGTTCCATTGCTTTGACGTACCTCAGCGGGGTTGGGGTCCGGACGCAGCGGCCTGGAAGGATTCCAAAACGGGACGCACTCTCTCGTGGCTGTTGGCCAACAGACAACCTTCCGCAAGACGAATCAGTTTGCATTCGTCAGGAGTGGGTTGTTTGCCGGATCGACGAACTCGCTCGGAGAGGACGACGGCCTTCAGCTCTTCGACTGCCTTGTCCAGAATCTCGTTCACGAGAATATAGCCGTATTCTTTGTAATTCACAATCTCCTTTTGCGCGTTCTCAAGTCTTCGCTCTATTACCTTGGGGTCAACCTTATCGGTTTGGCTGCGATTCCTAAGGCGTCTCTCTAAGATGTGCTTGTTCGGAGGCATCACGAAGATGCTCACTGCGTCGAGCACTTTCTGGCGCACCTGCGCTGCGCCCTGAACGTCGATATCGAGCAGCAGGTCCTTGCCACGCTGCTTCGCTTCATCGAGAAAGCGGCAGGCTGTCCCATAGTAGTTGCCGAAGACCTCTGCGTATTCGAGAAAACGATCTTCGGCAATCATCTTTTCAAAGTCCACGCGGGTGACGAAGTAATATTCGCGGCCGTTCTGCTCGCTGCCACGTGGCGGACGCGTCGTATATGAAATCGAAAAGTCTAAATTGGGTACCATCGAGCGCAGCTCGTTGACGAGCGTAGATTTCCCTGAGCCTGAGGGAGCCGAGATGATGAAGAGGATGCCAGCCATGAAGGACGTGTATTAGCCCAAAACACTATTGCAGGTTGGGTCATCGCGGACCCAAGTCAGTACCGTCTGCGGTAGCAGATGGGTCGGTCTCGCGTACACCCATCCGCTACCGCGGACGGTACTGACCCAAGGGTGCGATCACCCGATGACTCGATCCTTCCTCACTCGACGTTCTGCACCTGCTCGCGTGCTTTCTCGATCTCTGATTTGATCAATAATCCTAGCTCAGTAATCCGCAAACCTTCGCCTGACACTCCTGCCGTCTTCGACAACAGCGTGTTCGCTTCCCGATTCAACTCCTGCAACAAGAAGTCTAATTTTTTGCCGGCCTCGCCGCCGGAGTCGAGCAGCGAATGGAAGTGCTTGATGTGGTTCTCCAGACGAACTACCTCTTCCTGGATGTCGCTGCGCTCGGCCAGCATGGCGGCTTCTTGCAGGACGCGATCCGGATCGGCGTGTCCGCCTATAAGCTCGTTCATGCGCGATTGAACTTTTTCGAGGTAGGCGCGCGAGACTAGCGCCCGCAGTTTCCCAATTTCGGAAACGCCATGAGCCAGGGACCTCATGCGGTCGCGCAGTTCCGTTTCAATTCCGCGCCCTTCCTCTTCACGCATGTGATTCAGGCGCTCAATCAACTGCTCGGTACGCCCAAGGATCGTGTTCTCCAACACGTCATCAATTTCAGCGGAGTCGCCCGACAATGCGCCAGGCAACCGCAATACCGCGTTCAGATCAGGCTGGGAGACAAGACCAAGCCGCTCCGCCGCCTCCTGAAATGCGCGGACATATCCGTCGACCAGCGCATGATTCAACTGAAATCCGCCGGAAGCTCCGTGCTGGACAGAAAGTCCAACTTCGATGTGCCCGCGCGCAATCTTCTCTTTGATCATGCGACGCATCTTCAGCTCCAGACCGTTCGCCTCGGCGGGCATGCGGAAATGCAGATCGAGGAAACGATGGTTGACGGACTTGAGGCTGAGGGAAAAAGAGAGGTGATCGTTCACCTGATGCGTGAGCTGAGCGTATCCGGTCATGGATCGGACAGGCATGCGCGAGGTGGGCTCCCGTGATTCGCCGCTCATTTCAATGCAGCGACGTTGTCGATTTCAACGAACTGGAGATTGTACAGGCGTTGATAAGTTCCGTATCGCTGCAAAAGTTCGTGGTGGGAGCCGATGTCGGAGATCGTGCCGTGCTCCATCACGATAATGCGATTCGCGCTGCGCACAGTCGAGAGCCGATGAGCAATCACGAATGCAGTCCGATTCTGAAGAAGGTTCTGCAGCGCAGATTGCACCAGCACTTCCGACTCGGCATCGAGCGCTGACGTCGCTTCGTCGAGAATGAGAATCGGCGAGTCTTTCAACAAAGCGCGAGCAATCGAGATGCGCTGACGCTCGCCTCCTGAAAGCCTCATCCCTCGCTCGCCGATTACAGTGTCATAACCGGCAGGCAAACGCATGATGAAATCGTGTGCCAGTGCGGCTCTGGCCGCAGCCTGCACCTGTTCGATCGGAACATTCGGGCGACCGTAGGCGATATTGTTACGCACCGTGTCATTGAAAAGCACGGTTTCCTGTGTGACCAGGCCAATCTGATTGCGCAGCGAGCGGACGGTCACATCCCGCAGATCGTGGCCGTCGATCAAAATCGCACCGGTGCTCACGTCGAAGAAGCGTGGTAGCAACCGGACGAGCGTGGACTTCCCTGCTCCGCTCGGCCCGACAATCGCAACAATCTCTCCGGCTTTTACTTCGAGATTGATGTTGCGAAGGACTTGGCGTCCACTTTCTTCATCGTCATAGGAAAAATCGACGGCTTCAAACCGAATGCTGTCTCTGAACGGTGGAAGCGTGACGGCGTTGGGCTTGTCTTTCACATCGTCTTCCACTTCCATGAAGTCGAAGATTGTCGACGAAGCGCCGAGCGCCTGCTGGAAGTTGTTGTAAAACTGCGCGAACTTGCGAACCGGATCGTAGAGCTTAAACACCGCAACGATGAAGGCAAAAAATGCACCTTCAGTCATGAAACCGCCGCGAATGCGGTCTCTGCCTATAAATAGCAGCAGAGCGATGGCCACTGCACCGATGATGTCCATCAACGGCGAACTCACTGCTTGTGCGCTGACGGAACGCAGATTCGCACGGAAGAGTCGGCGTGAGGCGCCACGGAAGCGCATCGCCTCCCACAGCTCCATATTGAATGCTTTCACAATGCGATTGCCGGCGATGATCTCGTGCAGCAAATGCTGAATTTCCGCGAGTTTGTCCTGACCCTTCCTCGTCGTGTGGCGCACGCTGCGTCCGATGCGACGCACGGAGGCAATGACGATAGGAATAAAGAGCACCAGAACCCAAGCCAGTTTCCCCCCAAAGACCACCACCACGCATGCAGTGAAAATCAAGGTGAACAACTGCTGAAGAAATTCGCCCAGCACGGTGGACATCGCATACTGCACGCGTTCAACATCGTTGATGATGGTCGAGAGCAGTGTTCCCGTGGAATGGCGCTGAAAAAATCCGAGTGACCGGCGCAGGATGGACTGGAAAAGCTCATTCCGCAGGTCGGTAATCATTCCGAACCCGGCATAGCTCACCAGATAGGTGCCCAGGTAATCGCAGATACCTTTGAGGACTGTGGCCCCGATCAGAGCTACCGCAACCATCGTCCAGGCGTTGTGGAAATAGCTGGGTAGAAATTGGTGCAGGTAAATATCGTGTCCTCGAACGCGGAACAACAGCAGATCGCGCGTAAGTTCCTCAGGTTTCAGGACTCCGTCGAAAATCGGCTTGACGAGCACAACCCGGAAGGCGTCAAACAAACCCACCGCGGCCAGCAGAATCACCGATCCCAGAACCGCCAGCGAATACGGGCGGACGTAATGCAGGATCCGGAGAAGTCGGCGGGGATGAGATTCGGGCTGAGAGGCGGAATCCAAACTAGCAGTTTAAGGCTTTTTCTGAGCAGAATGAGAATAAGGAAGCTTAAGTGCGAGCTGTCGAGTCAGGTACAGGTTCGAAGGTGGAAGCCCCCGACTTTTAATCGGCGGCGACGCGTGAGCGTCGTCCAAACGAGCGCTCAACGATTGCGCTTTAGCGCTGGTAAAAGCTCAGCGTTACGGTAACGCTGAGCGCAGAGTCCGTGGAAGCGCCGGTCGTAAGGCTGGCCATGCTCTCCGGCGAAACTGGCGGCGGTTCTGTACTAAGCAGCGGCAGCTTTGGCCAGATGCTCGTCAAGTTTCAAACGCTGGCCTTGGGCAATCGCCTGGTTTCCGAGGCAAACGGCAATGCCTTCATTCCAGGCTTTGTCTTCGTCTGCTTCAGGACGTTTGTTCGCGCGTAGGGCATCGATGAACGAAGCGCACGCGAGATAATCGGGGCTGCCCATTTTGTCGGCTGGAACCGGGACTGGCTCGCCTACACCGCGATACGGAAGTTCTGAGCGATACGTTGCGCCAGTGACGATGCCGTGTTGAACTATCGTTTCCTGCTGTACCGCTGATTCGGGACGCTTGGGTTCGTAGTAGATAGTTCCATCGGCTTCGGTGAGAACGGCACTGCCGTCGGTTCCGTAGACGCGAATCTGATCGCCATCGAGGCGATTGGTAGTGATTGCACTGAAGAACAGCGTCTGCCCGCTGGGATAGCGGTAGGTGACTTGTACGTTATCGTCGGTTTCGCGACCGTCTTTCCAGTAATCCACTCCGCCGCTGCCAATGACTGACTTCGGCATACCGCCGAAAACTTCATTTGCGAAGTTGATGTGATGCGACCCGAGCTCGGCGACGAGCCCGCCGGAATATTCCTTGTAGAGCCTCCAGTTGATCAACCGCGCTAGCTTTTCGTCTGCTCCTGCGGGCACCGGACGTCGCCAACTGTTGTTGCGATGCCAATAGGCGTAGATCTGCGTGATCTTGCCCAACTTGCCGGCCTGGATGCGGCTCAGCACTTCGCGATACCAGGGAGCATAGTGATATTGGAGTCCAACCTGATAGTGCTTGCCCGAGCGCTTTACCGTCTCTCGAATGCGATTGCATCCATCGACGGTGAGCGCCATGCTCTTTTCGCCGTAAACATGGTGTCCACTTTCCAGCACGGCAGTGATGTGGTCGGCGTGGAAAGACAGCGGCGTTGAGACGATTACCGCGTCAATGTCGCGCGCATTGAGGAGCTCGCGGTGGTCGTGATAAATGGGCGTGTTCTCTCCTGTGATCTTGCGACCGGCCGAAAAGCGCGGCTCATAGACGTCGCAGAGTCCAGCGAAGCGCACGCCGGGCACGCGAAGGAAGGTACGCATCAGCTGCTGGCCGCGGCTGCCGACACCAATGATGCCAAGATTTATCTGGTCAGAGGGGGCGCTGAACAGTTGTTCTGAGCCCCCGAGCAGCAATGCTCCGCCTACTGCTCCTGCCGTGCGCCCTATAAACTCCCGCCGATTCATGATGCCTGAGCCCTCCCATACCGTGGTTTGAAACCGATAATTTCACTTCGCTCGATAGCAGCGTCCGGCCAGTTCCATTTCAGAATGCGTGATGCCGAACTATCCGTCAGCACGGATAAAGCGCTGACGTACTGAAATTTCGAAATCAATGTGTCGCCATCGGCTCCGAGAACAAATAGCGCATTCGAGAGCGCGTCCGTCATCGCTCCATCGGTTCCAATCAGCGTGGTTTGCACAACACCCTCGACGGGCATTCCCGTTCTGGGATCCATTACGTGGCAGTACCTTCGCCCGTCCAGCTCGAAGAACTTTTCGTAGCTGCCCGACGTCGAGATCGCCTGATCCAGAAGCTTCACGGTGGAAATCTTGCGCGTCCGATCGAGTGGATCGGGCACATGGACTTTCCAACCTTGTTCTCCCGGCGGAGCTCCTAGGGCATATACCGTGCTGGACCCTGCGACCACCAGCGCCGCGTTTACGGCTGCCTCACGAAGAACATCGACCGCGCGGTCTACCGCGTAGCCTTTCCCAATTGCTCCCAAGTCGAGCTCCATTCCGGGAACACCAAACTGGATCGTGCGAGTACCGTGATCGAGAACAATCTTTTCGAAGCCGGTACGTTCTCGGGCTGCGTTCAGGTCATCGATATTGGGAAAGTGACCTTCGGCGCGAAAGAACCCCCAGGTACGCATCAGCGGGCCGACTGTAATATCGAATGCACCGCCGGTTTGTTCGGAATATCGCAACGACTCATCAACGAGCGAAAAAACTTCGGGATCCGTAGTGACAGGCTGTGATGCCGCAAGCCGGTTGATGCGGCAGATCTCGCTCGATAGGCGGAACTTGCTGAGCGTCTCTTCGAGCCGGTCAACTTCTTCGAACGCGACCTCGAAGAAACTCAGAGCCTCTGCTTCGCTTTCAGCGTAAAGATGGATCGCGAAGACCGTGCCCATGGCGTTTCGCGACTGGCTGAAGATCCTCATCGATTCCGCGATATCAAATGGGCCGCCCAGCCCGTGAACTCAGCATACCAACTCTGAGCGGAGCAAGATTGAACGCTTCGCATAGCGAAAAACTGCGGGGTACCGGGCAACAGAACCGGCGGCGGTAGCCGGTGGGTCGTTGTTGGGCGTCAAGCCCAACAACGAGTTAACAGACGTTGCGCGCAGTCTCGAAACATGCGCAGCCGCACAAACCGCGGCTGCCCCACCGGCTACCGCCGCCGGTTCCGTTCGGCTATCTCCGTCGTCCCCATCTTCTGCTGCTCGCCGGTCTTGAGATTCTTGACCGAGTATTCGCCGCTCTTAGTTTCATCCTCGCCGACGATGATCACATTCTCAATCCCCAGCTTCTCGGCGATCTCGAAGGATTTCTTTAACCGGAAACTCTCGTCGCCCAGTTCAACGCGAACTCCTGCTGTCCGAAGCTCAGAAGCCAGTTTCGCTGCTGCGACATTCATCCCTTCACCTAGTGGAGCAATGTAAGCCTGTGGTACCGATTCGGGAACGTCTGTTCCCGACGTTGCAGCCAACGCCATCACGAATCGATCCTCGCCGATGGCAAACCCGATTCCCGGAGCGTGTGGTCCGCCGAGAGCTTCGGAAAGGCCATCGTACCGCCCGCCTCCCAGAATGGCATTCTGAGCTCCGAGGCTACCCTGCGTGAACTCGAAAGCGGTGCGCGTGTAGTAGTCGAGGCCGCGGACGAGACGATCGTTGATCACGAATGGAACACCCGTCGCGCGCAGAATATCTTGAACTTGCTCGAAGTGTTTGCGATCGGCTTCGTCGAGAAAGCCTGTAATGCGCGGAAGTTTTTCGATGATGGGCTGGTCTTCAGGAACTTTACAGTCAAAGACACGCAGGGGATTCGTCACCGCACGGCGCTGGCAATCGGCGCACATGCGATCGACCACTCCGCTCAGCGATTTCCGCAACGCTTCGTTGAAGGCAGGACGGCTGCTCGACGACCCCACCGAATTCAACTGCAGAGTCCAATCCTTGATCTGCAAGCGATTCAGCAGCATTACCAACATCTGCAGAACTTCAGCATCGCGCGCAGGCGACTCGCTTCCCGCCGTAGGAGGTCCAATTACCTCAGCACCGATTTGGTAGAACTGTCGATATCTTCCCTTCTGCGGACGCTCGCGGCGAAACTGCGGGCCGATGTAGTACAGCTTCTGCAGTCCGGGACGTTCCCATAGCTTGTGCTCGATGTAGGCGCGCACAACGCCGGCTGTGTTTTCCGGCCGCAGTGTCAGAGACTGCGCTTTCTCGGATTGCGCGCGAGCCCGGTCTTCCCATGTGTACATCTCCTTCGAGACGATGTCGGTAGCTTCACCGACTCCGCGAGCAAAGAGCTGCGTATCTTCAAAAATGGGAGTGCGAATTTCCGAGAAGTTGTAGAGCGCGAAGACCTCGCGCGCAGTCTGTTCCACGCGGTTCCACAGCGCAGTCTCCGGTGGCAGCAGATCGCGCGTGCCGCGCACGGCCTTGATCGTCAATTGAGAGTCACCTAGATTTCATTTAACCATGCGACTGGAGGATTGAACACGGAGGACACGGAGGTCACAGAGGAAAATAAAAACAGACAATTCGATGTTGTGTCTGAGGAAAAATACGCTGATCACGAGGAAGCGCGGGGGCCTCCGCACGGGAAAACTCTGCGCCCTCCGTGTCCTCCGTGTTCAATCCTGCTTTCGCAGGGTGGTCACGCTCCGCTCACGCAAGTATATCTTTGTGTAATCCAAGTAATTTCTCGCGTAGCGCAGAATCATCTCTTCATCTTTGGGCTCGAGCTTTTTGCGGACCTTTCCGGGAACGCCCATTACCAGCGAGTTGGGTTCGATCACGGTGTTTTCGGGAATCACTGTCCCGGCGCGGCGATGATCGAGCCGCGGCCGACTCGCGTGTTGTTCAGGATTACCGAGCCCATACCGATCAGGCAGGTGTCTTCGATCGTGCAGCCGTGCAGCGTGACGTTGTGGCCGACTGTGACCCATTCTCCGACGTTCACAGAGTACTGATTGCGCATACCGTGGAGCACGCTGCAGTCCTGAACATTGGAATAGGCTCCGATCCGGATGGAATGCACATCGCCACGAACGACGGCGTTCATCCAAATGCTGGCTTGCTCGCCGAGCACGACGTCTCCAATAACCTGTGCAGATTCATCTACATAGCATGAGTCTGGAATCGTGGGCCTAATGCCCTGATAACTGCGTATCATTCCTCTCCTTATTTGTAAGCAGTTCCTGACTTGCTCGAGGCGTAACGAATAGTATTGATTTCCCTAAACGGACCTGCCGGCCGGCAGATCTGAGGAGCGAGTCCCACCTGGATTCCGCTCCGTTGAACGCTACAGGTGAGATACTACTATGGCGGTAGTTGTGCTCTCCGATTGTGCTTGACTTGCACATGAAAGACTGCAATAACTACCCAATCCAAACAGGAAAAGTCTGGGGGTGTAGGTATTGGCGGAAGTTAGAGTTCAAGAGGGAGAACCGTTGGAAAACGCCCTCCGCCGCTTCAAACGCAAGGTCCAAACGGAAGACATTATTAAAGAGGTAAAGCGGCATTCTTTCTATCTGAAACCCGGCGAGAAGAAGCGCGTAAAACAAGCGCTGGCTCGCAAGCGGAACCGGAAGAAGGTTCGCAAAGAACAGGATTAACAGCCTGTACAAAGAGGGCCGCTCAAGAGAGCGGCCCTTGCCGTATCCAGACCGGCAGCCGCCACAAGAAGTTCAGTTGTAAGCCGTTCTCGAAATGGGAACGGAGGGCCGAACCTGAGGTTGGGAACAAGTCCTGCGAGTGCCTCCCCGCTCGCCAGCGGAGGAGCCACGTATTTCGCAGGAAGGACGGGGGCTTCTCACATGGAATTCCAGGACAGGCTGCTCAAGTGCATCGATTGCGGCTCTGAGTTTCTCTTCACCGCCGGCGAACAACTTTTCTTCCACGACAAACAATTCAAGAACGAGCCCAAGCGCTGCAAGCCCTGCAAGGCCAAACGCATCGCTGCGGTAGGCGCGACTCCCGCGAACACCTATCAGAAGGTGGAGACGCGCACGAGCTGTTCGCATTGCGGAAAAGAGACCACCGTCCCGTTTAAGCCAACGCAGGGACGTCCGGTCTTCTGCCGCGAATGCTTCCAGCAGCGTCGTGCAGCCGGCGCTACGGCGTAAGACAAACGCAACCCAAAACACGACGCGGATTGCGCGGACGCTTCGCGCGCGGATTCACGCGGAAACGGGATTGGTATGTTCATTTTCGCTTGGTACTGTTCCCTCCTTCCGCGAATTGTCTTCTCCTCTCGCACTGTCATCCCTTGCGACGCAGCGAAGCTGTCAGAACTTCGAGGACTAGCGTTTCCGGCGCAAGGGATCTGCTGTTACGCCATCAGAGAAGCAAAAGCAGATCCCTCGCGCAGCAACAGCAAATTTATGAGATCACTGGCGCCTCGCGGCTGCGCGAGGGATGACAAGTTCTAGGGAGAACCTAAATTTCTTGGAGAATTCTTCCGCACAAATCTGCGCGCGAAGCGTCCGCGAAATCCGCGTCGTGTTTTGGGTTCTAGCCGATGGCCGAAAGCCGACAGCCTGTTTACGACTGCCGCGCTACCGCGCTTCTGGTCTCGCGGATGCCGCTAACCGACTTTTTTTTTAAGGCGGCGGTATTGTTCTGGCGGTCTTGACGCTTGTCTTCGTGGGCAATGAGCAGGGCTTCGATCTGACGAAGCAGGTCGTTGGTGTTCATGGGCTTCACCAACATGGAGTCGGCGCCCTCTTCTTTCCAGTCACTGCCTAACAGAGGGAACGCCGTAAGGATGGCGACGGCGGGGTCGTAATCTTTCTTCTTGGCTTCGCGGATCACGTCATAGCCGGCGGTTTCGGTCTCCATCCGCATGTCGGTGATGACCATCTGGTAGGCGTTTTCCGCAAGGCGGCTCTTAGCCTCTTTTGCCGAGGCGGCGGTTTCCACTTCGAATCCGTTGATTTCGAGAATAGCTTTCAGCGTGAGCAGAATTGCGAGTTCGTCATCAACCAGCAGGATGCGACGTTTCATCGAAGGCTCCAGGGGGATTACCGGTACCCAGCCGATCGTGCGTACCGTGGATCGCTGCCGATCCAGAGTAGCTCTGATGCAAGTTACCGCGACAAAGGTTGTGAGGTGGAGCAAGCACCCCGTTTCAGAAGCTATGATAACACCGTGGCGGGTTACTACATCGTGAACTTTGGTTGTCGGGCGCAGCAGGCCGACGGCTCCGCCATCGAACGCCAACTCGCCGATCGCGGACTCGCGCGCGTAACCTCTCCCACGGAAGCCGAGGTCATCGTTCTAAATACTTGCACCGTCACCGCCGCCGCCGACCAGGACGCTCGCGCCGCCATCCGCCGCGTTCGCCGCGAGCAACCAGCGGCACAAATATTGGTTACGGGTTGCTATGCCCAGCGCGCACCTGAAGAAATCGCGGCGCTCGATGGCGTCACCTGGGTTGTAGGAAATTCGCACAAGCATCAGATTGGGAAGATCGTTGCGGACAGACACGATCCGAACTTCCTGCCCTTGCGCCATTTCAATGCAGGGCAGAACGATTCAAGCTTTCGCGGAACGATTTACGCCAGCGACATCTTTGCGCATACCGAGCTGCAAGCCGCACCGGTGTTCGACAGCATCGAACGCACACGTCCCAATTTGAAGATTCAGGACGGCTGCGACAACCGTTGCTCGTTTTGCGTGATTCCGTTCGTTCGCGGGCAGAGCCGATCTTTGCCGACCGAAACGGTCCTACAAGAACTGCACGTGCTGGAGAACGCGGGCTATCGGGAAGTTGTCATTTCGGGAATCAATCTCGGGCGCTGGGGACGGGATTTCGAGAATCCGGAGCACTTCCCCGATCTTCTGCGGACGGTTCTGGAACGTACTTCGATGGAAAAGCTGCGCCTGAGTTCAGTCGAGCCGATGGACTGGACTGACGAACTGATCGAGTTGGTAGCATCTTCGCCTCGCGTCGCCAAGCACGCGCACGTTCCTCTGCAGTCCGGCAGCGACGCGATTCTCCGCAAGATGCATCGCAAATATCGGCCTTGGCACTACGCAGACAAAATCGAGAAGATCCGTAAAGCAATGCCCCACGCTGCCATCGGCGCCGACGTCATGGTCGGATTCCCCGGCGAAACGGATGACCTATTTCGGGAATCGCTCGAATTCGTGAAACGCCTACCGTTCACATATCTGCACGTCTTCACCTATTCGCCGCGTCCAGGTACTCCCGCCGCAAGCATGCCCGATCAAGTTCCGATTCAAGTGGCCCATGCTCGCAGTCGAATCATGCGCGAAGTGGCTGCCGCGAAGAATGTTGGATTTCGACTGAGCTTCATCGGGCGAACTCTACCGGCAATCACCCTCGCTCGCACCAGCGATGCTGGAACCGAGGCGCTCACGGACAATTACTTGAACGTGCAGCTTACGCATGAAGTGGAGCGAAATCGCTGGATCCAGGTACACGTGGATGCACTTACGGCGCAGGGACTTTCAGGAGAAGTAGTGAGCCGCTAAACGCTCGTTTTGCGACACGGAAACCGACCTCTTGCCGCTTCCAATTCTTCCAGCAATTGCTACGAATCGCCTTGATTTCGTGCAATCTCGATCTATTCCGGATTGCGCAGCGCAAAATGAGAATAAATACTCCGCTGTAACGGTCTGAGCCTCTAAACTCAACTTTCTTTGTGTACGCTTGCGGTGCAAGCGGAGGCATATGAACGATAACCTACCCATCCGCTACCGCGGACGGTACTGACCTAATCTCGTGAAAAATCGATGAGATCTATTCAACGACGGTTCCCTCACCTGATCCTCCTTCTGTTTACATTCAGCGTGCCGTTTTGGGCTCAAGGGCCTGATCCGCAGCAGAATCGCTTGCCTATTAATAAGCAGCCGGCCAATCCGAAGCTGCCGACGTTGTACATCGTGGGCGACTCGACGGTGCGCAATGGCCGAGGCGATGGCGCTAACGGACAGTGGGGCTGGGGCGATCTCGTCGGCAAATATTTCGATCCGGCAAGAATCAACGTGGTGAACTGGGCGTTAGGCGGGCGCAGCAGCCGCACCTTCATTACGCAAGGACATTGGGACCCGGTCGTTGCTGCCCTGCGACCCGGTGATTTCGTGATGATCCAGTTCGGGCACAACGATGGCGGACCCATCAATGACGACAGTCGCGCGCGCGGCTCGCTTCGTGGCACTGGAGACGAGATTCAGGAGATCGACAATCTCCTTACCAAGCAACACGAAACCGTCCACACCTACGGTTGGTACTTGCGGAAATACGTTTCCGACACCAAGGCCAAAGGCGCCATTCCGATGATTTGCTCACAGATTCCGCGAAAGATATGGAAGGACGGCAAAATCGTACGCGACGGCTCCGACTACGCCGGTTGGGCCGCAGAGGTAGCGAAAGCAGAAGGTGTTCCCTTTCTAGACCTGAATAACATCATCGCCGCTCGCTATGAGCAGCTGGGACCGGACAAGGTGGACCCGCTCTTCGGGGATGAACATACGCACACCACACTCGCTGGTGCTGAGCTAAACGCTGAAGCAGTTATCAGCGCTTTGAAGGGCCTGACGAATGATCCACTGGCAATTTTTTTCTCCGGTCAAGCGAAAGATGTGGCCGCGGCGAGCGCTTCAAAATAGTGAAGCAGTCTTCGGGCCTCCGCCGTCTTGCTCTTTGAACTTCGTGTTTGCTCTTGGTTTTGGCGTTCGTCGAGACATCGACATAGTAGGTGCGCATGAAAAAGCAGCAACCCAAGCGCAGTTCAAGATCAAAAGCGAGCAATCGCTCAAAGACAGTGGATGAGTACCTCGAAAGCATCAACGGGCCAGGCCGAGAGATGCTGACGAAGATGCGCTCGACCATCCGCTCCGTCGTGCCGAGGGATGCAACCGAGGTGATCAGTTATGGCATTCCAGCATTCAAACAGAAGAAAATACTGGTCTGGTATGCAGCATTTGCGCATCACTGCAGTCTGTTTCCCGGCGGTGCAGTGCTCAAAGAAATGAAGGACGAAATCGAGGGGTTCGTCACGTCCAAAGGAACGATTCAGTTCCCAATCGAAAAACCACTGCCTGTCGCGCTCGTAAAGCAGATCGTCAAGAAGCGATTGGCGCAGGTACATCAAAAAGCTTGAATCTTCTGGGATCATTAGGTCATCTTTAGAGGCAGCTCTCATTTCAATTGAACCCGAATGCAGTATTCCACTCCTCCGACTGTCAGTCTCCCAAGCGAAGAACAGATCAAAGAACTTGTCGATTGTTTTTACTCGCGCCTCCGTCAGGACGAGCTTCTGAGCCCGGTTTTTGCCCGCGCCATCGGCGACCAGTGGGAAGAACATCTGACCAAGATGTCTGACTTCTGGTCCACTGTGGTGCTCGCCTCGCGCCGCTACAAGGGAAATCCCATGCAGGTGCACATAGAGCTGCCTCGGCTCAATCAACATCATTTCGATCGCTGGCTCGCCCTCTGGAGGGTGACCACTTCCGAACTACTCGACCAGGCGCACGCCGAAATATTCATAAAGAAGGCGGAATTCATGGCTGAGCGCCTGCTTTCGGCAATCGATCTGTACCACGATTTTCCAGCGGCAGAAGTTGTAAGTCCCAACTGAACAGCTCTCATATTTGATCTTGATCTTCATTCGTGATCGCTTGCGACATTACTTTACATTACAAAGTACTATGCGATAAGATGCAAGTCGATGCGTATCAAGATGATCCTGCCGGCGTTGACGGAAGCAAAAAGCCCGCTGTTTCGGCCGATCAAGTACTCGCTGTTTCCCCCGCTCGGATTAGCGACGCTCGCGGCCTATGCCGCTGCCGATGACGAGGTCACCATCACGGATGAACATGTTGAGAAGTTGCGCACCGACGATGCTCCTGATCTGGTCGTGATCCAGGTGTACATAACCTCGGCGCTGCGCGCGTATCGCCTTGCCGACGCGTATCGTGCGAAAGGCTGTTACGTCGTGCTCGGAGGGCTGCACGTCACCTCTCTGCCCGACGAAGCCGCCGTACACGCTGACACGATCTTCCTCGGTCCTGGCGAGGACACGTGGCCACAATTTCTGAAGGATTTGCGCGCGGGCCAGGCGCAAGGGCGGTATCAGTCAGCCAACCGAACGTTGCTCGGCATACCTCCCGTTCGCCGCGATCTGATCAAACGGCATTTGTATCTGGTGCCGAATTCAATCGTCGTGTCGCGCGGATGCCCTTATGTCTGCGATTTCTGTTACAAGGAAGCATTCTTTCGCGGCGGAAAATCGTTCTACACGCAAACTGTCGACGCAGCGCTATCGCAGATCGAGCGGCTACCCGGCAAACATCTCTATTTTCTCGACGATCACCTCTTCGGCAACGTGCGCTTCGCCGCTGCGCTCTTCGAAGGCATGCGCGGCATGGGTAGATTGTGGCAAGCGGCAGGGACCGTCAATTCCGTACTCGCGCCAGACTTGCTCGAAAAGGCCGTGACTTGTGGTTTACGGAGCCTCTTTGTTGGCTTCGAAACTACGGATGTCGAAAACCTTCATGAGCAAAGGAAAGTGCAGAACATTCGCCGTGACTACAGCGCTGCTATCCGGCGTCTGCACGATCTGGGCGTAATGGTCAACGGCAGCTTCGTCTTTGGCATGGATCATGACGATAGCAGCGTTTTCGAGCGCACAGTGGAGTGGGCGATCAGCCAGGGGATTGAAACGGCGACGTTTCACATCCTTACCCCGTATCCAAGCACAGCTCTGTATCACCGGATGGTCAGCGAAGGACGCTTACTGCATAGCAATTGGGATGACTACGACACGCGCCATTGCGTCTTCCGTCCGAAGCGTCTGCGGCCGGAAGAATTGGAAGAGGGATACTGGCGTGCCTACGACGATTTCTACCGTTGGGGTTCTATCCTTCGCGGCGCCTGGACCAAGCCTTCGTGGATTCCGCGTTTTCGGCATCTCGCGTATGCGGGAGCATGGAAGAAGTTCGAACCATTATGGGATCTGATCATCCGCGCAAAGCAGGTCAACCGCGTGCTTCCGTTTTTGGAGTCGGTTCTCGACCACTTTCGGAATGAGCAAATGACTTCCCAGAACGGCACCCGAAGTGAATCAGCAAGATCCACTCCGCAATTCGCTGCGGCGGAGTGGTTTGATTGAGGGAAGCTTCTAAGCTTCTGAGCCTCTAAGCTCCGGCTTGGGAGGAACGCCGATTTGGGCTGTCCACTTCGGAGCTTGCTACTAGTCGAGGTATCAGAAATCCTGTTCTCTGGCGATATTGGCTGTAGCGCTCGCCAAATTCTTTGTTCATGTACCGCTCTTCTTTCTTTGCCTTGATGGTGCATCCAACCGCAACGATCGGGATCGCCGCTAAGCCGCGCCATTCACCGACTTGCAGCGCCGTTCCGATTGCACACGTCAGGAGCCCGGTGTAGATCGGATGCCGCACGAACGCATACGGACCTGACGTCACGAGTTGATGTCCGACCTTGACGGTGATTCGTCCGCTCCAATTGTCGGAAATCGTGATGCGTGCCCAAATCGCCAGCGCCACACCGACATACATGACAGCGAGACCGAGCAACTGAAGCCACTCTGTCGGAGGCGCAAATCGGACGCGCAATGGACCCAGTGGCAGCGAGCGCGAAAACAGCAACGCAAAACCAAACGCAAGCAAGAGAGCGTAGGCCAACCGATTGGTTAACGGTTCTACTGTTTTGTCGGCCTTGCGCCTCAGCGCGGCAATGCCCCACACAATCATCCACACATACCAGCAACAAAGATTCCATTGCCAGAGCGTGAGTTTATGCATTTCGTGCCTCCTTCTTCTGTGACTTCCCAGCCGAGTGCAGGCGTTGGATCCACTTCAACTCCGATTTGGTTTCTGCCGAGAAGTGCGATATCACCTCTGCGGCGTAGTGATTTAGCGAAAAGTTCTGTTCCAAGATCTCCAAATGTTGAAGACGCGCGCTGAGATGTTTCTTTCTTCGTTCAAGAATGCACTCGCGTACCTGCGGGTTGAGCAATTGAAAGAGAGCAACGCGTAATCGAAAAGCGTCGGATGAGCGCGCCTCCTGATCGCTGAAAGCGCTCAGCTTGGCAACCAGCTCTCGTCTTCCTGAGGCGGTGATCGCATACCGAAGCCGCGTTTGGCCTCGTTCTCCTGCGGTCTCCCGCCGAGTCACCCAGCCTTCGTCCATGAAGCGGCGCAGCAGCGGATATACGAGGTTGTTATGCAGAACGCCCTGTCCCAGGATCATTCCCGCCTCGCGCTTGAGCTGATATCCATGCTTCGGTCCTGCCAGCAGCGTGGACAAGATTATTAGGTCAGTCATGATTATGTCAATAATGATCTATTAAACAGAGCGCCGTCAATTCGAATAGCAGGCATTACTCGCAAGCAAGCACTTGCTGTACGCATGGAAGAATTTATTGACGCACGCCGATCGCAGTGGGAATATTGCCATCCGAAAGGAGATCGCAATGCCCCAATATCTAATGCAAGTTGCCTATTCGGCCGAGGGCTGGGCGGCTCTGGTGAAGAACCCGCAGGACCGCACTCAGATCGTGCGCCAGCCAATCGAGAACATGGGAGGCAAGATCCAGAATTTCTGGTTCAGCTTCGGTGGCTACGACATAGTTGGAGTTGTGGAGTTTCCCGATAACGTGAGCGCGGCTGCCATTGCGATGGCATTTGCGGCCGGCGGAGCATGCAAGACAGTCCAGACCACGCCGCTGCTGACGAGTGCGGAAGCTGTGGAAGCCATGCGTCGGGCGAGCAAGGCTGGATACAAATCGGCGGTTGCGAGCGCCGCCTGAACAGCGACAAGTCCTCTGTAATGGCTAGTTGAGTTGGTAAGCCGGCAAACAAAATCCGGAAGCGACATGTCGCTTCCGGATTTTTTAGCGGGAGAAAATTTACTTAGGCTATCGTCGCTGGACGTGTGAGGCGGAAGGTCAACCGACGTTCTGGGCCAAATCCTACGTCTTTCTTGCCGGTCGCGTACGCAGCGCTTGTTCCGCCGGCTGCGCCGATGGCGCTGCCGATCAATGCTCCGGTGCCGCCGCTGGCGATCGCGCCGATGAGCGCACCTCCTCCTGCACCGCCGCCGATCCAGGCAAGGTTTCGCCGCTTATGCGAAGCGCCGGCCACCATTACGCTCGAACTTTGAATTGGAATCGCCTTCCCATTCACGTCTACCGAGGATAAAGCGATGCGGAGGTAACCAGGATGCGTCAGTCGTCCTGAGCGGCGCGCCGCCACAACGCGGCCAATCACGTGCGCTCCCTCCGGGGCAACGGTCTGACCGTCGACCGTGATGGGCTGATCGAGCGTAGCCTCAAATTGATCGCCAGGGCGCGAAGTCGCACTCGAAACTGCATTCTGCAGCCGCACAGTAATGGCCGTGCCTGACGGAATCACAACTTCCTGAGGAACGAGCGAACCGGTTGCACTTTTCGGCTGCTCGGCGTTTTCAGCCTCCTTGTTGGTGAACGGTGCAGCCGCACCGGGTTGATCACTGTTCTTGAGCGCAGCGCTCGCAGGTGTCGCCATCTGCTTGCTGCAACCTGCGCCCACGAGAATTAGCGCAGCCAGCCCAAAACCGGAAATGCACTTGGGGAACTTCATCACTCTCCTGTAGCCTGCGCGTCCTTGTGCCTGCGCGCAGTACCTCGCTGTCGGAAATGCAAGCGCAATACCAGAAGCATCCGTTGAAAACAAAGAGCTTCCTGTACTGGAGAATGTAAATATTTCAGCCAGACTTTCCTTTAGTCCTAAGGCGAACACCCTTGCAAGGCGGTCCTACTCGGAGATGGCGCGCGCCAACTTTCCTGATCGAATCAGTTCGGCGAGTTTGGCGAAGTCACCGGCAAGCACGCGATCGTGCTCCACTCTCGCACTCGTCTCCCGAATGGCGGCGTGGACTTTCTGCAGTCGTGGACTCGTCTTGAGCGGTGCGAGAAATTCGACTGCCTGTGCGGCTGCAGCCGCTTCGATCGCCAGCACGTGCGTGGTGTTTTCGACGACTCGCTGCAGTTTAAGGGCGGCAGTCATTCCCATCGAGACGTAGTCTTCCTTGTTGCCGCTGGTGGTGATTGAGTCCACCGAAGCGGGATGGGCCAGCACTTTGTTTTCGCTGGCCAGCGCAGCGGCGGTGACCTGCGGCATCATGAATCCGGAATTGAGACCGGCGCCGACCGCGAGAAACGCCGGCAGTCCTTCATTGAGCGCGGGATTCACCATGCGCTCGATCCGCCGCTCAGAGATGCCCGCGAGCGCCGTTAAGGCAATTGCCAGGTAATCGAGCGCAAAGGCAATTGGCTCACCATGGAAGTTGCCGCCTGAGAGCACCTGCCCCAAGTCGGACTGCTCGTTGATTGTTTCGTGGGTGCGACGATCGTCAATTGCCAGGACTTTAGATGGACGCAGCGGTTCGCGATGATCCCGCGGAGCAGCGAAAACCAGTGGATTGTCGACGGCCGCGTTCATCTCAATTTCGAACACGCCGCGGCAGAACGTCAGAGTGTCGCGCACCGCGCCGTGCACCTGGGGAATACAGCGCAAAGAGTACGCATCCTGCACGCGTTTGCAATCGATGTGCGATTGACGAATCTCGCTGCCTTCGAGCAGGCGGCGCACGTTGCGCGCACTCGCGAGCTGTCCCGCATGAGGACGGGCGCGCTGAATGCGTTCGTCCATGGCGACCGTCGTCCCCCGCAAGGCATCCAGCGTGAGCGAGCCAAGCACATCGGCGCTATCGACCAAAATTTCGGCAGCAATCAACGAGAGCGTGCCGATCGCGAGCATCGCCTGCGTGCCGTTGATGAGCGAGATAGCTTCCTTTGCTTCCAGCGCAATTGGCTTCACCTGCGCTGCCGTCATGGCTTCGGCTCCCGGCAGGCGATGTCGTTCAAAGACAGCCTCGCCTTCTCCGGCCAGTACGAGCGCGAGATGTGCCAGGGGAGCGAGGTCACCGCTCGCGCCAACACTTCCCTGCGAAGGGACGATTGGATGCACTCCGCGATTTAGCATTGCACACAGGGTATCGATCACGATCGGGCGTACGCCGGAGAAACCCTTTGCGAGCGAGTTGGCGCGCAGCAAAATCATCGCTCGCACCACCGGCTCTGAAAGAGGAGCTCCGACCCCAACCGCGTGAGAGCGCAGCAGATTTATCTGCAACTCGCGAATCTGCTCGGGAGCGATGCGGACATCGCTGAGCTTTCCGACGCCAGTCGTCACCGCATAAGCAACTCGGTTGTCGCGCACAAGATCATCGATCACTCGACGCGAGGCCGCGACTTTTTCACGGGCATCGGGAGCAAGCAAAACAGGACGGCGGTCGGATACGACCGCACGCAGGTCTGCCAGCGTGAGATGTTCGCCGTCGATGTGAAGAGCGGTCAAAATCAGCTACCAGCTTCCAGCTACCAGCTTCCAGCTAAACCCAATCGACTTCCAGGCATCACAGAACACAAGTCTTGACTGGAAGCTGGTAGCTGGCGGCTGGCAGCTTGTTTTCACGCCACTCCCGGATACCTTCCCCCATCCACCAGAATCGTCTGCCCGGTCACGTACGATGCCCGATCGCTTGCGAGCCAGACGATCGCATCCGCAACTTCCTCCGGTCGAGCCAGTCGGCGCAGTGGAATCTCTTCCGACCACTTCTGATGGATTTCACCGATGCTGACGTTCGCTGCCAGAGCTCTGGTTCCGGCTAACTCGTTCAGACGTTCCGTTGCTGTATATCCGGGAGCAACGTTGTTGAAGGTGATGTTGTACTTACCAAATTCAATAGAAAGGCTCTTCAGCAGTCCGACAACAGCCGGACGGATCGCGTTCGACAAGACCAAATCGGGAATCGAACCTTTCACTGAGGTGGACGTAACCGCAATGAAACGGCCGCCGCCCGCCTTCTGCATGTAAGGAATGATCGCTTTGGCTAAATTTACGACGCTAAGAAAGATCAGGTCGGTATTTCGCCGCCACTCCTCGAGTTCAATGGAAAGAAAGTTCTTAGCTGGAGGCCCTCCGGAGTTCGCAAGACACACATCGATACTGCCGAACTTTTCCGCCACCTTCTTGACGAATTGCTGGACTGCATTGAAGTTCGTGACGTCCATCGTTTCCGCGAGAATTTCCGAATTGTGGCGCGCGCGGATATCGTCCACGGCTTTGCGCAACTTCGCCTCACTGCGCGAGCACATCGCGAGACGCGCGCCCTCCGCAGCAAAGCGTTCTGCAGCAGCGCGGGCGATGCCTTCGCTCGATCCCGTAAGCAGTACGACTTTATTCTTGAGTCCTGTGTCCATCTCAGCTTTGCGTGGCCGGAGGAGCATCCATGACGTACATGCGATTCGGAGCTCCAGCTTTGATCTTGTTGCGTTCAAAACATGCTTTGATCCGCCGGCGCAGCTCGCGGCGGATCGCATACTGCTTGCCCGGACGCGTTTTCGTGACCATCAGGTAATCAACTTCTGATCCACTCACGCGCTCAATGCCCGGAACTTCCGGATGCGAGACGATGTACTGCCCGTATTCAGGATCGTTCTCCAATTCCTCGCCAACTTGCTTCAGCAACTGAATCACGCGATCCGAACTTTCACTGTAATCGACGGAGACATGCAGCGCGACCTGCGCCCAATCGCGCGTCATGTTCGAGATGATCTTCACCTCACTGTTTGGGACCGAATGCAGCGCGCCGGTGTCATCGCGCAGAACGGTCTTACGCAGCGACATGTACTCAACCGTGCCTTGTACACCGGCGATTTTCACCACGTCGCCGATGTCGTAGATGTTCTCCAGGATTATGAAGAACCCGTTGATTACGTCGTGGACAAGGGTCTGCGCCCCAAATCCAATCGCCAAACCCGCGATCCCAGCGCTGGCTAGAAAAGGTCCTACGTTGACATCGAGCTTCTCGAGAATCTGGAGCAGCGCAAGAAAATAAATGATGAAAATGCCGACGCTATGGATAACCGCGGCGAGCGTCCGCAATTGCTGAGCTCGAATGCGGCTGGGAAGCTCTTCGCGTGTGCTGAATTGCTGAAGTTTTCTTGTTATCAACCCAAGCAGTCGGGTCAGGATCACGGCAACGATCAGAATGACGACGATTGGCGGTAGCTTCGAGCGAAGCCAGTTCGCGAGATCGTCGTGCCAGCCGGAAACCACCCGTCCCCAGATGGGCTCCGCGAGAATTTCTGAAGTTATAAAGTGCATGAATTCGAGGAGAGCGAACTCGGATTATAGCGAGAAAGCGGCTGGCGCCGCTGTGGCGCGCAGTCGCAGCAATTTATAATCGGCACAATCCGCAATCGCTTGAGGTGCTCGTGCGCAACTGTCTCATCGCGTGTCTTGCTTCCTGTCTTCTCGTCCCTGCGGCATCGGCGCAGACGCAGGATCCTTTCCCCACAGGATCTCAGAATCCACAATTCGGACGCGAGAAACCCAAAGACCCGATGGAAGAGAAGATGGAGCACGACCGCGAGAAGGCGCTCAACAAGCAGCGCCAGGCCAATCTGCAGAAGGACACCGACCGCCTGCTCAAGCTCGCTACCGAGTTAAAGGAGTCTGTCGACAAAAGCAACGAGCACACGCTCTCGCTCGATGTCATCAAAAAAGCCGATGAAATTGAGAAGCTGGCGAAATCAGTAAAAGAAAAAATGAAGGGCAGTTACTAGGGAGCGAGTTTCGGCCAATTCAATCCACTAACCCGCCTTGGCTCTGCTCTCTGCTTTCGCACCGGTGCTCGCGGCCCGTGGGGCAGGTTTAATGACCGAGTCTGTCCCTTGAAACGTGCGAATAGATTCTTCCAGTAGAGCCTGCAAGTACTCGCCAACTTTCAGCGCGTCCGGAATGAGAGCGCTCAAATCCATGCTCAGCAGGTTCTTCTGAAGGCAGGTAGCGATTACGCGGTGAAGCAGACGCGTTTCTGCAATGAGCTGCGGGATGGTGTAGCCCTGCTGGGCACGGTCTACGCCATGCACAGCCGCCGTAGTCAAGGACGTTTGTGACACCTGGACGTCGCCCGTGGCGAGCACGTTTGCAAGATCAGCGAGTAGATCGGGAAAGTGATCGATACGAGCGGCCTTGCTGATGGGAATCGACTTAAGCCGTTCATCCTCGCCGACTTCTCGCAACCAGTGCTCGATGATTGCGTTTGAATTTTCCCGAATTACCGTGGACAAGCGCTTGCACGGCGTTTGGCAGAGTTCGCGAGGTCGATGGATCTTGTCTTTCAGAGTCGAGACTAAGGTCGGAATGTCTGCGGGCTTAACGAAGTAGTCATCGACCTGTTTGCGAATAGCTTCGAGCGCGGTTTGAAAGTCGGGATATCCGGTCAGGATGAAAGTCGCAGTGGCTGGCTGAATCTTGCGCATCGCGCTTACCAGAATGAATCCGTCGGCGGGCGCTCCAATGTTGAGATCGGTAAGGAGCACATCGAATGTCTGATGATTCATGATCTCAAGCGCTTCCGGCACCGACGCGGCAACGGAGACGACGAAGCCCTCATGCTCCAGGATAGCGGGAAGCGTTAATCGGATTCCGGCTTCATCATCAACGAATAAAACGCGCGTTTTTATGGATTGCAAGTAACTCAGCCGCCTTTCACGACCAGTTAGATGCAAACAAAGCTGCTGCAGCAGAAAAAACTTGCACTGCAGTTTTTATAAAAGAAAGCCCAGCTTTTTGAGGCTGGGCATGTGTCTGAAGGAGTGACTAGCGAGAGGACGAGCCTGCACTGCAGGTCTTAGAAATATGTTTCATGGAAATTACATTCAACGTCGGCTGACTCGAGCTGCTCATGCCACCAGAAGATGCCGGGCTTGTGCTGCTGGAGCTGCTCGGCGATGTTGACGAAGCCGATGAGGAGCTCGTCGTCCCGGTGATCTGAACTTCATGACCAACATGGTCGGCCAACTGTGATGTGTCACCGCTAAGTTGATACGTGGTGCCGTCACGTGCAGTAAGAGTGTAGCTGCCGTTCGACGAATTCAGACAGCCTTCGACTTTAGTTTCACCTGCGTTGCTTGAGTTGGTTGAGGTCGAACTACTTGGGGTTTGTGAGCTGCTTGGTGTTGTCTGGCTTGAGCTGCTTGCAGACTGATTGCTCGAGCTGGAACTCGACGGATACGTCGAACTACTTTGAGCTGCAACCCAGGCTGCGCTCAACAGCAGCACAGCCATGCATAAGAGATTTCGCATCGATGATCCTCCTAAGAAAAGTGTGGCTGTTTACTTAGAGGTAGGGGTTGTATGAGGGTTGCCGTCACGGAGTGCCAATCCGCGCCTGCCAGAGTAGCTGGTTCAGCGTACCTGTTCCGGAATGGGAAGAGCTTTGATGAGTTCCTGCGTGTACGCATGCCTGGGGCAACGAAGAATCTCTTTGGTCGATCCGATTTCAGCCAATTCACCTTTATAGAGAATGGCCACACGCTGGCAGAGAGCTGAGACCGTTAATAGGTCGTGCGAGATGAACAGAATGCCTGTTCCGATATCCTGGCTGAGTTTGCGAAAGATGTTCAGCACTTCCTTCTGTGTAATCAAATCCAGCGCGCTGGTGCACTCGTCGGCAATCAGCAGCGACGGGTGATGCATTATCGCCATTGCGATCATCACGCGCTGTGCCTGTCCAACACTAAGCTGCGCTGGTTTTCTTTGGAGAAACTTGGCGTCGACATCCAAATTGAGAGTGCGAAGCAATTCGAGAAAACGCGGCGTGCATTCCCTGCGAGTGCCCGGCTTGTGGGCAGCCCAGGTTTCATACATCTGCGTTTCAATCTTCAATGCCGGATTCAGCGACGACATCGGACTTTGCAGCACCAAACCAATGTCCCGGCCGCGCACGTTGCGCATTGCGGCCTGGGACAGAGTCATGAGTTCGCGTCCATTCAGGCGCACGCTCCCAGTGCTCTTCCCACCTTTTAACTCCAGCAGGCGAAGAATGCTCAACGCCAGAGTGCTCTTCCCTGAGCCGCTCTCTCCAACTAATCCGAGAATTTCGCCCGGCTGCATCTCGAGCCGGAGGTCGCGGAGCACGCCAGGCTTGCCAGGATAGTCGGCCGAGATCGCGAGCGAAAGCAGTGGAGCACTCGTGGAATACAAGCTTTCCGACGGCGCGATTGCTTCCTCAATTGTGTTGCGGTTCGGCATTGGCAAAAAACTTTCGCTACTTCTCCAGCGACAAATATTCCGCGTTCCAGTAAGTCTGTGGCGTGAGCACAACCGGGTCGGCGTTCTTTACCTTCGGTGAAACCGCCACCAGTGCGTTTTTATCGACGAGATACAGCATAGGATCTTCGTCTGCAGCGATCTCCTGAACTTTATCGAAATCCGCTTTTCGCTGCTTGCGATCCAGCGTTGACGCCTGTGCGCGAAGGTATTTATCGATCTGCTCCTCCCACAGAGTTTCAGGTGTCTTTTGCGCAGGATTCCACTGGTGTAAATCAGCGGAACTCATCCACACGTTGACCTGTCCATTCGGATCGAGATCGACGTTTGTAAGTCCCAGCATGCAGGCATCGTAGTCATACGTCTTCATGATCCGTTCCGCAATCGAAGGAAAGTCGAGCGGAACGAAATTGACGGTAATCCCAATCTGCTGCAGGTCCTGCTGAATGAGACTCCCCATGCGCTCCCGCGGCTTGTTGCCTGCGTTCGTGATGAGCGAGAAGGTCACGGGATTCCCATTTCGATCCTTCAGCGTAGCTCCCGTTTTCGTAAAGCCATCCTGCTTGAGCAGATCTAATGCCGCACCCGTGTCGTAGGGAATCGACTTGAGATTCCTGTCGAACCAGAACTTGTTCGCCGGGCTCACCAAACCAACCGAAGGCGTCGCGTGTCCGCGGAAAGCCACGCGTGCGAGATCGGCACGGTTAATCGCAGTGGAAATCGCGCGCCGAAAGTTGCGCGAGCGGAACCATGCTTTCTTGTAGGGCGGAAGCGGAGCTTTGGCAACTTCGTTGAACCAGAATTGTTCTGATTCTACCGATGGCCCAAGATCGCGCGCCGCTCCTGGATCCTCGCTATGAAGCTGCTCGTATAAATCGGGCGGGAGAGCATCGATGAGATGGATGTCGCCCTGACGGAAGCGGATTAGCTCGGTGTCGCGATTGGACAACACATACATGCGGATCGCATCCAGATATGGAAGCTGATGACCGGCGCTGTCCTTCTTCCAGTAGTATGGATTGCGCTTCAGCAGAACATACTCACCTGCTCGCTGTTCCGCCACGCTGAAAGGTCCCAAAACGACACTCGAATCCGCCTTGCCTGCCATATGTGCAGGAGAAATTGCGATTTCGTCAAAAAGCCGTTCGATACCTGCGATTGGGTGCTCAAATTTGATAACGACGCTATTGCGATCGAGCGCGCGCACGTCAGCTTTCCCGCCCGCGCGCAGAGGGTCTCCCTTGGGAGAATGCAGGCTCGGGTCGAGCGCAGCTTTGACGGTCGCGACGACGTCATCGGCAGAAAAATCGCTGCCGTCAGAAAACTTCACTCCAGGACGCAAATTGAATGTGATGCGTCGGCCACCCTCATCGACGTTCCAGCTCTCGGCCAACTCGCCCTGATTCTCCTGCTCTTTCCGATTCACGCGGATCAACACTCCGCCCGTCAAGTAGCGAATGCGGTCGGAAGCATCCTCCTCTGCCATGAGCGGGTTCAGGGTTTTGGGATCAGTCTTAATGGTGACGTGAAGCTCGCTAGTAGGTTGCGTCTTCTTGCTACAAGAGCAAAGTAGCCCAACTGCTACCAGAACGATAACGATCGGAAATCTCGACACATTGACTTCACCCGATGACCCGATCACGCGATGACCCGATGCTTTCATGCTCGCTCCTCGGCTTCCAGTGCAAACTGGAACAGGCTTACAACCATCACGAGAGAAAGCAGCGGAACCCAAAGCCATGGACTGTGGCGCAGCGCGGTGTAGTTCTCCAGTTCGCGCAGCAGATTGCCCCATGAAGGAAGCGGCTCAGTCACCCCCAGTCCGAGCATTCCCAAATTGGCTTCGGTGAGAATGAACAGAGGTACGGAAATCCAGAATTGCGCCAACAAGATCGGCTTCACGTTGGGAAGCACGTGACGCAAAAGTAAGCGAAAAGGCTTGCATCCAGCGGCACGCGCCTGCAGAAGAAACTCGGAGGTACGAATTGAGCGCACAGATGCGGCAACGATTCGAGCAGAAGCTGCCCACCCAAGAATGCCGAGCAGCGCAAAAGTCACAACCACCGAAGTAACTGCGGGGATGTCGAGTGGAAGCAGTGCGCGAAGCGTGAGCAATAGAAAGAGCCACGGCAGGCTCAGGAATAAATCGATCAACATGCTCGTTGCTCGATCCCAAGTGCCTCCGATATACGCCCCCGCACCTCCGATCAGTGCGGCCAGAGCAGTTGAAATCAGCGCTGCAGCGGGAGCGAGCAGAAGCGAAATCCGCATCCCATAGAGAAGACGCGATAGACGATCGCGGCCGAGTTCGTCGGTTCCCAGGGGAAACTGCCTTGACGGCGGGTGGTCCGTATCGTTTCGGAACTGCTTCGCATACGGAGCCGGCGCGAACGCGCTCGCGAATAAAGCGAGCACGAATACCGCAATGAGCACACTTGTGGCGATCCAGCGTGTGCGGCTCATATGACATCCCTCGTCGCTGCAGGAGAAAGCAGCTCAGAGAACGAATTCGCCGCAACCGTAACTATGGCAATTACGAGCGTGAGATTGACCAGCAGAGGCACATCTCGCGACAGGGCCGCCTTCCAGGCGAGCTGTCCCAATCCGGGAGAATCACAAACAACCTCTACTGGAATAGCAGCGGCAAACGCGATGCTCACTGTCACGCCCGCCAGCGCGAGCATCGGTGCAGCGATATTGGGAAGAACGTGCCAGCCGAAGATGCGAGCCGAGCTCAGCCCACGCGCTCGTGCCGTGAGCACGTGCGGCATCGTGTAGGTCTTTACCAGCAGATTGCGCGAGAAACGGAATACTTTTGGAAAAACGACAAGAGCGATAGCGAGCTTACCAGGCGAGCCGACAACAAGAAAGATCAACGCCAAGACCGCCGACGGAATGCAGAGAACAACTCCGCTGATCAGCGTTGCGCCGGCACTGTAAACAGGCGCTCGCTTCCAGCTTGCCGGAATCGCCAGCGCCAGCCCGAGCAGCCATCCTCCGGCAACTCCAATCGCTACGGATTCAACCGTCTCCGGCAAACGATCTCGAAACAGTTCCGAAACGGGACGTTCCATGGAGCGTGAATATCCGAGATCCCCGTGGATGAGACTGCCAAGGTAATGCCCGTAATAGGAAATGACGTTGCGCTCGCCCGCATCATCCTGGTGCAGGGCCCTTCGCGCTTCCGTGCTCAGCTGAGCGTTGAGATCGCTTTCCTGAATGCCAAACCCAGGGGCCAGGCGCACCAACGTCGCACCAAGCAGACCACCCACCAGCGCGGTGATCAGGATAATCAGCAGATGACGACCGATGATGCGAAGGGTTCTCATTTACTTTGCCTACGCCCACCGAACTCAGAAGCCGTCATCCTGGGCCCCTCTTTGGGGCGAAGAATCTCCCGCGATATTTCAGACTCAATTGCTCTAGCCATGGCTTTTCCACCAGAAAGGCCAGGCGGCATGGGCAGGGGAACCTCGCCATCGACATTTCTATCGCAAGCATCGCCGGAGATCCTTCGCCCCAAAGAGGGGCTCAGGATGACAGGCTCTAACACTGTCGCGATCGCAGTATCTCTTAAGTGGGAATATGACAGTCCGATTCTCGGCCGTCCAGTGTTTATACGCGTGGGGAACATCGCGAGTACCGTCGGGAATCAGGCCTTCCGCAAAGAGTATGACCGCAGCTTGCGGCTAAGAGTGCGGCGCGAGATGCCCAGCACTCTTGCGGCCTTTTGCTGATGCCCGGAGGAGCCACGGAGTGCTTCGAAGATTAGATCTTTTTCCATCTTTTCTAGCGGTGCCGAACTGCCGGCGATCTGTAGCCGCGGGCGCGACTGTTGAACGTGAGCGGGCAGCTCGTGAACGCTGACGATCTCGCTGGTCGCAAACACAGCTGCCGTCATGACCACATTGCGAAGCTCGCGGACATTCCCGCTCCAGTGATAGTTCTCCAGCGTCTGCTTGGCTTCTTCGGAAAAGTTGAGGTGCGGATACATCCCATGTAGGAAGTGATTCGCCAGCGGCACAATATCTTCTTTTCTCTCGCGCAGCGGTGGCACGCGCAAATGGATTTGATTGAGTCGATGGAACAAATCGCTGCGAAACTCGCCTTGCGAGACTCTCGTTTCCAGATCGCGATTGGTCGCGGCAATGATGCGCACGTCCACTGATACTTTCTTCAATCCGCCCACGCGGTAATACGGAGCGCCATCCAACACACGCAACAGCTTCACCTGGGTACGTGACTCCAGCTCGCCGACTTCATCGAGAAATAGAGTGCCCTTATGCGCCAACTCGAAGAATCCGGGCTTCTGCGATTCGGCTCCGCTGAATGCTCCTTTTTCGTATCCGAACAATTCACTTTCGACGAGATGCTCCGGCAGCGCGGCACAATTTACATCCACCCAAGGCTGATTGCAGCGCAGGGAATACTGATGAATCGCGCGGGCAATTACTTCCTTCCCACTTCCGGTCTCTCCCGTGATCAACACTGAGACATTGGATTTTGCGATCCGCTGCGCCGTTTCGAGCAGGCGAACCATCGCGCGGCTGTGCACGATGGTCGAAATACCGCCGACGTTTTCCGATTTGGGAATGGCAGACAAAGGGCGCGCAACTGTGACGCAACAGTGCGACCTTCAACATAGCTTTCACCTGACCGGAAATCCATTGGTGTTGCGACCTTAGGCAGTTACCTTGGGTCAATATGCGAGGTTACTTTAGGGCAGTCCAGCCCTCTTCGACCTGCTTCTGCAGAATCCACCGTTTGAGCTCGCTACCAGACGATTCATCCATCTTCACGAACTTAATCCCGGCGTGACCATCACGCGAGCACCACGCAATCTCGGCTTCAGCCTGGATCGGTTCCTGCACGCTGGGGATTTTAAAGGTGAGATTCAGCGTGATCGCGTTCTGCGCTTCGAGCGGCAAGCCATAGATCGCCATACCCCCCAGGCTCACGTTCGCGCACGAGGCTGTGAACTCCTTACCTTCTTCAGTCTTGATCTTTACTGATCCTTCCAGCGTGCTGCGGAAATAATTCTGCTGGCGCTGGCTGAGCACTCCGAGTTCGGGATTCTGCTCCTGCGCCTGCTCGCGCATTTGCTTCAGTTGCCGGCTTAGAGTGCGGCGAGAGATCCCCAGCTCTTCTGAGGCCAAACCTTGATGTCCTTTGTGCCGTGCCAAGGCTTCGAGTATCCGCTGGCGTTTGATATCGCGCAGCCCACCTCCGCTGCTGCCGGTTGAGGAAGTAACGCGCTGCGGCATGGAGCCAATCTTTTGCGGAACACTGGCGACTGCGGCAACACTCATCTGCGCCTCGCCGTGCTCCACTTCAGCAGGCAAGTCCGACGGTTCAACTATGCCATTTGCACAGAGAGCGCCGGCTCGCATCATCAGATTGCGGAGTTCGCGCACGTTTCCGGGCCAGCGATAAGCCTCAAGCATGGCTGCCGCTGCTGGAGATAGCCGAGCATCGGTGTAGTTTTGTTTCAGGAAATGTTCGGCAAGGGGAACGATGTCTTCTTTCCGCTCTCGGAGAGGAGGAACGCGCAGCTGAAATTGCGACAAGCGGTGATAAAGATCGCCTCGGAACTTGCCTTCGCGGACCGCCTGATCAAGCTCGCGGTTCGTCGCAGCAATCAACCGGACATCGACCCCAACTTTCTTCGTTCCCCCCAGGCGGTAGTAAGGAACTCCATCCAGCACGCGAAGCAGCTTGACCTGCAGCTTCGGCTCAAGCTCGCCAACCTCATCCAGAAACAGCGTGCCTTTGTTCGCGAGCTCGAAAAATCCCGGCTTTCCTGAGTCCGCTCCGCTAAATGCGCCTTTCTCGTATCCGAACAGTTCGCTTTCAACGAGATGCTCAGGAAGGGCTCCGCAATTAACGTCGATCCACGGCTGATCTCCGCGTAGCGAATGGAAATGCAACGCGCGCGCAATCAGTTCTTTGCCTGTACCCGTCTCGCCGATGATCAGAACGGCGGCGTTATGACGCGCTACGCGCTCAACCATCAGCATGAGCCGCTTCATCGATTCGCTGCGGAACACAGCTTGACCGCCGGGCAAATCGAGAATGACGGGTTCGTTACTCACCTGTGGTGACGCCTTTCGGACGCTCTGGGCGGGAAGTGTAGGCCAGCAGCGTAGATGCTCGCAACCCAAATAAAAAGCGGTACTTGGCCTGATAATCCCCCGGTTTAAGCCTTAATTTCCACCGGTGCGAGCTGCACGAATCTTGGGGCAGACCGGGGTGCGCCACGTGTCGCAGCCACTAGGACATCCTGTCTCAATTCGCTTGGCGCAGTGCGACAAGCTGTCACCCAAGGATTTGAACCTTCTTGAGAATGCCACGTAACTAGCAGAAAACAATGAGGAAACTCTGATAGCGATTCCAACAGCCACTTGGAATCCGAAATGCAAAAAGAGCAGATGCGAGGGTAACACAATGCAAACAGACCGACTTAAGGCTGGTGCATTCATCACATTTGTAGCACTCCTGGGCGCCTCAGTCTTCGCCTACGGAATGCTTACCTGGCACTCCCAGGACCTGTTGCGGTTGGCGGTATATCTCATCATCGCCGCTGTAGCCTCGGGCCTCAAAGTGAGCCTGCCGGGCGTGAACGGCACGATGTCAGTGAACTTCCTCTTCGTGCTGCTAGGCATCGTCGAACTTAATCTTCCAGAGACGTTGTTGATCGGCCTCACAGGGATCATCACTCAGAGCCTCTGGAAATCGCGCAAAATCACTCCCGTTCACCTGGTTTTCAACTTAGGCGGAAACGCGGCTGCCATCGGCGCGTCATACTTCGCGTATACCTACGTAAATAACCGTTGGTTTTCGCACACATCTGCGCAGGGACTGTCGCTCTCGCTCGTTGCCGCGGCATCGACTTACTTCCTGGCCAATACGGTTCCGATAGCTGGCGTCATCGCGCTCACCGAACACAAGTCTGTACAGAAGATCTGGAAAGAATGCTACTTCTGGTGCTTCCCGTACTATCTGTTCGGCGCCGCGCTCACCGGGCTGGCGCACCTGATCAACCAGCATGCGGGCTGGGAAACATCGCTGCTCGCCTTCCCGGCCGTTTACTGGATCTACCGTTCCTATCGCCTCTACCTCGAACGGCTCGAGCACGAGAAGAACCACGTCGAGGAGATGGCATCACTCCACCTCCGAACCATTGAAGCTCTGGCACTCGCCATTGAAGCTAAGGACCACACCACGCACGAGCATCTGAAGCGTGTTCGCGTCTACGCGGTTGAAGTCGCCAAGCAGATGAAAGTTTCAGAAGAGGAACTCGAGGCTCTGCGAGCAGCGTCGTTGCTGCACGATATCGGAAAGCTCGCAGTTCCTGAGCACATCATCTCGAAGCCGGGCAAGCTCACCCCGGAAGAGTTCGAGAAGATGAAGATCCACCCGATCGTTGGCGCCGAAATTCTCGAACGCGTACAGTTTCCGTATCCAGTCGTGCCGATCGTGCGCTATCACCACGAGAAGTGGGATGGCAGTGGATACCCATACGGTCTCCGCGGCGAAGAGATTCCCATCGGCGCGCGCATTCTCGCTGCTGTCGATTGCCTCGACGCGTTAGCTTCTGACCGTCAATATCGCCGTGCGCTTCCGCTCGAAGACGCTATGCGTCACGTCGAGCGCGAAGCAGGTGCAAGTTTCGATCCTGCTGTAGTAGCGGTTCTCAAAAAGTATTACCAGGAACTCGAGCGAAAAGCCCAGGATCAAGATCATCCGCTGGTAAAGCTCTCGACCAATGTGCGTGTAGAAAAAGGCGCTCCCGCCGCCGGACTCGAGCAAAACGAGGCCGATGCAGACGAGCAGGCGGTGGTCGCGAAAGCTCATCAAGTCGAGTTCTTGTCGTCAATCGCGAGCGCTCGCCAGGAAGCGCAGATGCTCTTCGAGCTTAGCCAGACCATCGGCAACTCGCTCTCGCTCGACGAAACGCTTTCCGTGCTTTCTGTGCGCTTGAAGCGCCTGATTCCGTACGACTCGATCGCCATCTATTGCAAGAAGGACGATCGTCTCGTACCCGAATTCGTCACCGGCGACAACTTCCGCCTGTTCTCATCGCTGCAAATTCCGATGGGACAAGGCCTCTCCGGATGGGTTGCGCAGAACCGCAAGGCTATCGTGAATGGCAATCCATCAGTCGAGCCGGGATACCTCGCCGACGACACCAAGTTCAGCACTCTGCGTTCGGCGCTAGCTGTCCCGCTCGAAGGCTTGCAAGGCGTGCTCGGCGTACTTGCTCTCTATCACGCCGATAAAGACGCGTTCACCAATGACCACCTGCGAATTCTGCTGGCGATCGCTTCCAAATTGGGACTTTCGATTGAGAACGCCCTGAAGTATCGCCTGGCCGAAACGTCCGCCACAACCGACTACCTCACCGGACTGCCGAATGCGCGCTCGCTCTTCCTGCACTTGGATCGCGAGATGTCGCGCTGCCGCCGTCATGAAGAGGCGTTAACAGTTCTCGTCTGCGATCTCGATGGCTTCAAACAGGTGAACGACCGCTTCGGACACCTCGAAGGCAATCGTCTACTGCGCGCATTTGCGCAAAAGCTTAAAGAATCCTGCCGCGAGTACGACTATGTTGCCCGCATGGGCGGCGACGAGTTCGTCGTGGTTGCGCCCGGACTCACTCCAGAAGACAGTCTGGAGAAAACCTATTACTTCAACCAACTCGCGATCGATGCGGGAAAGCAAGTCACCGGAGAAGAGATCGTTTCGCTGAGCGTGGGCGCTGCGTTCTATCCAAAAGACGGACGCGACGCCGAGCAACTGCTCGCCGAAGCCGATCGCCGCATGTATGTGGTGAAGCAACAGCACCACGCCGGAATCGACATTTCCCAACAAGTTCCTCGAGCCGCAAAGGTGAACTGAGCACCCTAAGCACGAGGCCCTCGCAGAAAACCCCGGTCGCAAGGCCGGGGTTTTCGTTTGTAAAAGAAGCTTCGGCAATCCTCTCTGCAGAGAATGCAGAATCGTTTAAATGTGTTCCAAGTGGGAATAGCGCATGTCGCCCTTTCAGGGCTCGGTTCCGTTTTGATTGTTCACCCAGGGCTTACGCCGCTGGGCTGCACTTCTTTCGGCCTTTCAGGCCTCTTCTCGTTTTTGAAAAGCTGCCAATTTCGTGCCCCCACCCAGAACCGTGTCACCTCCCGAAACCATGTCACCTTTCAAAAACGGTGTCACCTCCAAATCGTCTAACCCATCAAATCCATGTCACTATCCCGAACCGTGTCACTTCCCACAGCCGTGTCACCTGAGCGGAGGTTTTCGCGCGTCTTTTGCGGAGAAAACGGAGTCTAAGGGCGGCCCTCTATTTTCTTGCTGCGTCAGCACATGAAAGCAGCTGAGATCACCTGTCTCCTATTTGGGACAACTGGTTTGCACTTCGAGTCCCCGGCAATTCCTCGCGCAACTGAACTCCGCTCAATTCCAACCGCATCATGCGCTCAGCCAAATTAAGAATGCGGACTGCCGCGTCTTCCACGCATACGCCACGTGAGTGAATATTTGAAATCAGATTGCGACCGGCATCCGTCTGCCCCGCGCGAGGGCGATATGCCATATAGGCGGAAAGACTCTCGGCTGTCGCTAATCCGGGACGCTCACCGATCAGCAGGATGACAACCCCTGGGCGCAGCAGATCGCCAATCTCATTGAGAATGCCGACGCGGCAGAATCGGATCGCAAACGTGTGGCCCATATTCCATTTCCGAGCTACAGCACCATCGACCAGTAGCGGCAGAAGCGCGGGAACTTGGACCGCGACCGCAGTCGTCGAAAGCCCGTCGCCAATGCAGATCTGCACGTCGGGGGACTGCGGACAAGCTTCTGCGATCTTCCCTCGCGTTTGCTCAGAAAATCGTCTTCCCAAATCAGGACGAAGCAGGTATTCATCTTTCGAGCTTGCCTCGCTCGTTACTTCGAAAATCCCGTATTGCTCGATTAGTTCAGTCCCTACATGCTCTTTGAGATCGAAATCCGTACGCATGGCATCGCGAGCGGCAGCATGCGCAGCGCGCAGCTCCAGCTGCATTGAGGTGCGATACGATCCGCCGCTGCGCCCTGCGAGCAGGCGCGCGGGAGTCCGCGTTCGAACTTTGTCGAGGATCGCAGGAAGAGAATCCGCCATAAATTTGTCAGTTGCCCAGAGACAGAACCGGCGCGAGGGCGGAGGGGCAGCCGCATGTGTTGCGGCTGCGTTTCTGCGCAATTGTTGCCAGTATCGTCACATTCGGAGTTCGCCTTCCGGCGACATCCGACCCGCTGGCTACCGCCGGCGGTTCTGTCCCTATTTCGTAAGTTCGGGACATTGACCTTCCACTACACCAGTTCAGCAACGGCCTTGCTCATCAACTCGCGATGCGACGATCCATCGAGTGCTGCAGGTTCGTTGTCACGATAAATTCCGCGACTTTCCAGCCATCCGAGAAACTCCGGCGCAGGCTTTAGATGAAAGAGTCGCCGCATCGCCAGCGCGTCGTGGTAGCTCGTGGACTGATAGTTCAACATCACGTCATCCGAACAAGGTACTCCCATGAAGTAGTTACATCCGGCAGCCGTAAGCAACATCAGCAGATTGTCGGCTGAGTTCTGGTCGGCCTCGGCATGGTTGGTGTAACAGACGTCGCATCCCATTGGCAGGCCCAACAGCTTGCCCATGAAATGATCTTCGAGACCAGCGCGGATAATCTGTCGCTCGTCGAAAAGATATTCCGGACCGATAAATCCCACAACGCTGTTCACCAGCATCGGCGAAAAAGCCCGCGCGACTCCGTAAGCGCGAGCTTCCAGCGTGAGCTGATCGATCCCGTGATGCGCTTCGGCTGACAATGCGCTTCCCTGCCCCGTCTCGAAGTACATCACGTTTTCGCCAAGCCACTGCACCTCGCGGCGCGCTCGATGATGTTCCAACGCGCGAGCGCGACCGTCTTTCAGCATGGATAGGGTGATGCCAAAGCTGCGATTCGCATCCTGCGTTCCGGCTATCGACTGAAACAGCAGATCAACTGGCGCGCCGCGCTCCATTGCTGCGAGTTGCGTAGTGATGTGTGCCAGACAACACGTCTGCGTTGGAATCTCGTAGGCGGCAACCAGCCGCTGCAAGGCGTGCAGAATCGCCGAGACAGTCTCAACGGAATCCGTCGCCGGATTCACTCCTATCACGGCATCCCCGCAACCGTACAGCAGTCCTTCGAAGGCAGCGAGCAGAATGCCGCCGATGTCATCCGCGGGATGATTGGGCTGGGTGCGGATCGCCAGCACTCCGCGTTCGCCGAGGGTATTCCGGCAGCGACTGACATTGCGAATCTTCGCCGCCGCGAGCACCAGGTCCTTGTTGCTCATGATCTTGGCGACAGCGGCTGCCATTTCGGGAATGATGCCTGATGGAAGCTGCTTCAGTTCACTCTCGCCGGTCGTGTCGCTCAGGACGTATTCCCGAAATTGTCCAACGGTCATGCTGCGAACAGGAGCGAACGCCTGCTCGTCGAAGCCATCGTAGATGAGGCGAGTGACATCGTCTTCAAGCAGCGGCCGATCAAGAATCTCCTGCAGGGTGATATCGGCAAGCGCACACTTCGCCGCAACCCGCTCCTGCTCATTGCCCGCCGCGATGCCGGCAAGCTGGTCCCCAGACTTGACCTCATTCGCCTTGGCGAAGATCTCACGCAAATCAGCAAAACGGTTCATCGGAATCTGTTGGCGCCTCTTTGCGGCGAATCGCGCGCGAACGACAGTTCATTGCGTATAGAGGAATCCTTGATTGTGCTGATGGTAATTCACTCCGCGCGCGCCAGCGCGTATATCGAATCCAGAGCTCGCCTGCGACGTAGGTGAGGCTGAAGCCAATCCAGAATGCGATGCCAAAGAACTCGTGAGGCGTGAGGCCGGTAATCCTGCTGGTGGCAAAGAAAACTCCCATAACGGGACGCACGGTCGCAATGCCCAGCGCGATCGCCATGGCGCGGATCACCCATTCGCGATGCAGGTCGATCTCCCGCCGACGAATGTGCAGGTAAGCCTTCGCGAGAGCGAACAGAAAAAAGAAATCGAAGAAGATGGTCGCGGAAGCTTCAACGGCGCCTCCGATCGGCCGCACGCTCATTCCCAGGCCCGATACACCGATGATTATGCCGAGAATCATGACGATACGTCCCATCCAGCGATGCGCGCGCAGGTGACGGTTACGCCATGAGCGCGAGAGTTGAAAAGGAACGAGAATTACAAATGCCAATCCGGGAATGATGTGAGTGAGGGTAATTGCTTCTTTGTTGGCAAATACCTGATCCAGCCCGGCCAGCTGCGCTGGAACATTTGTCGGCGGAGACACAAGAGCAGTGATTCGACGAATGACGACAGCAGCCGCGATCACGCAGAGCACGAGCATGCCAATCCACATCAATCGCTTCAGCGCGGGCTTCGGATGAGGAGCGAGAGTGGCAGTCGTAGACATGAAGGCTAAAGGCGTTTCGGGTTTCAAGTTTCGAGTTTCAAGTGATCAACACGACAGAATTCCGTCGCCTATAAGAGATACGAGAAGTATCAAGCTCCGTTCCGCAGGTGCAGGGTGCTTTCCCGAAACTCAAAACCTGAAACTCGAAACCGACTATTTCACTTCGAGTACCAGGAAATAGTCCTCCCGGTCTGGTTTCACGAAATCGTAATCGCCTGCGAGCCGATAGCCAGCTCGCCCAGCCTCCTGCTCCACAACTTTCTTATCGACGCCATGATCTTCGCCGTTCCCATTGCGATCGATGATCCCCACCCGCGCTCCCGTGCGTAGCGACTTGCGCAGGTTTTCGAGAAGGCGAACCGGGTCGGCGACCTCGTGGTAGGTCTTGAGGATCAAAACCGAATCGACGGAATTGGCCGGCAGCTTTGGATCATCAGGTGTGCTGACGATCGTGCGCACGTTGTGGATGCCGTTCTTCTGGGTTCGATCGTTGATGTATTTGATTGCTTCCGGATTGATGTCTACCGCGTACACCGTGCCGGGATCGCCAACTCGCTTGGCCGCGCGAACCGTGAACCATCCTGAGCCGGCTCCGATGTCGGCGACGGTTGAACCTTCATGGATGTTCAAGATGTCCATCACGCGTTCGACCTGAAGCTTCTTGTCGCGATCCGGAGTATCGAAAATGGAAAGATCGCCTGTATATGGAGTGCTCGTTGGGCGCTGAGCGGAATCAGCCTTTACCGTCGCAGGCGGAGTTGGAACGGGTTCCTGCGACCGGGCTCGTGGAGCTGAGACTACGACGAGTGCGATCAGGGCGACTAACAGCAAAACGCGCCTCAATTGCTGGCTCGATGGTGTAAAGGGCGTGTGTCTTCTGCAGTGATTCACTCTTGCCTCGCTGATGTCAGTCTAAGCGCGAAACGCGTGTTTTCCGACTTCTCTGCACCGAGTTATGTGCAACTCTTTGCAGGTGAAATTCACACGCCAATGTCGGCCATAGCGCAAATATTGCACTGTAGCCTTTCAGATCCCCTCCAGCAGCAACTCTGGATTCAATGACTTACAAATGGACGTGTAACTGCAACTTTCGTGGTGCGCCCTCCCACACAACTGGAGGAATAAAGTGCATTTTCAACAAAGTCAACGGGCTCTGGATGTTATGCGCTGTGCCCTCCCAGAGCAACGTAGATGTTCGAGAGTCCACCTTCCTATTCGAGCGATCGCATTGTTTCCCGATTTGGGACGCGATCCTCATACCGCCCTGATGCGCGACATGAACATGCTCGGCGCATTTTTCTACTGCATGAAGAAACCGGGCATCGGCAACAAAGTAAAGCTGAATTTTTCTCTTCCTGAGCAGGGAGAAAAAACAACGATCATCTGCGAAGGAGTTGTCGTGCGCGTGGAGGAGAGCGCCGAAGGAGCAGCGATCGGAGTTGCGATTCAGTTCACGCGCTATCAGTTGGCGAAGCCTCCCAAACCCCAACAACCTCGTAGCTTTGTGCGCGAGCGTCTGTCATTCATTGGATACGCGGTGGAAATGGTTGAGCGCATGTTCGAGCGCACCGCCGGACTGCGCGAGCGCATGATGGACATCGAGAACGCCGCGTAGGTGAAATTCGACCATCGCTGGGGCTGAGAAACGGCTGCAACACGCAGCCGTTTTTTCTTAAGGAGTGGCGTTCGTAGTCGCCAGACGCTGTTCACAAGCGAACACTACCCAGGGAGCCGCATCGGCCTAAGCCTTTCAATTCCAAGGGAATACAATGGCCTGCAGAGTGCAAGTGCCAGACCAGGAGTTGCCCCTTGGCTCAAAGTCTTCGTTTCGCTCTGCGGCAGATCGCCAAGAATCCCGGATTCGCCGCCCTTGCGGTACTCACGCTGGCACTCGGAATCGGCGCGAACACGGCCATGTTTACCGTGATCGACAGTGTCCTGCTGCGGCCCCTACCTTATCGCGATGCGGATCGCATTGTGGCCATCCGACCTGTGGACCACGAGGCCACATCCTGGCCGAATTTCATCGATGTTCGCGAGCAGGCACGCCAGTTTTCCGCTGTCGCAGGCTATCTGCCGGACTTCGTGGTGGCGCGCAGCTCCGAGAGCAGCGAGGGAGTCTTTGCCATCCATGCGACAGCGAACATCTTTGACGTACTTGGCGTCAACCCGATGCTTGGGCGAGGCTTCGTTCCGGGAGACAATCAGCCTGGCGCTCCGAATGTTGTGATTCTCAGTGCGCCTTTCTGGCGTGAGCATTTCGCCGCGGATCCGCATGCTGTTGGACAGCAACTCAAAGTAGGTGATGAACCGTACACGATCGTCGGGGTTCTCCCTGATGGCTTCAATTTCCGCGAAAGCGATGTTTCCAAGGGCATCTGGATCGCGTACCAGCCGCCGCCGGACGCGATGAAAGAGCGCGGATCGACCTTCCTTGATGTCTTGGGAAAAATGAAGCCGGCAGTGAGTACGGACGCTGCGCAGGCGGAGCTCACGGCTATCTCACGCGGCATCCAGCAGAAATATCCGAAGGAAGCCAAGGACCTGCGACTCCAGTTAATCCCATTACGGAACCTGGTTACCGCGCAGATAAAGCCGGTGTTTCTCGCCCTTACTGGAGCGCTCATTCTCGTGTTGCTCATTGCGTGCGCCAACGTCTCCAATCTGCTGCTCGCGCGCTGCCTTGCACGCAGTCAGGAACTGGCGGTGCGCACAGCTCTGGGCGCGAGCCGCCGCGCTCTCTTCGCGCAAATGTTGACCGAAGGCGGAGTGCTCTGCGCCTTCGGAGCTGCTGCCGGCCTCGCTCTCGCGCATTTCATGCTGATGGGTGTCCACCGGCTGCCTCCCGATTTGATTCCGCGCTCGCAGGAGATTCACATTCGCGCAACCATCTTCGTGGCTCTGCTGGTTGTGGCAGCCATTGTGACTCTGCTGTCGTCGATCGTGCCTGCGTGGATCGCAACTCGTACCGACCCGCAGACCGTACTGCAGGAAGGATCGCGCGGAACGAGCAGCGGTCCGAAGCGCTCGCGTTTGAGTGCGGCCATGGTCGGCGGTGAAGTCGCGTTGTCGGTGGTGTTGCTGATCTCCAGCGGACTAATGTTCCGCACGCTCTACAAACTGCAGCACATGTATCTCGGCTTCGATGAATCGAATGTCACGCAGTTTCTAGCGATGCCAGGAAACGCCGCCGGCTTCTTCACAGGAGCGACGAAATCGTCGGCACAAGCCGACCAGGCAAACTCAATCGCGTTGCGCGTTTATGAACCGCTCCTCGAGAAGATTCAGAATTTGCCGGGAGTGGAATCGGCTGCGTACACAAATTCGGTGCCGTTCCAAGGAATCGACATGAACACCTCGATTCACATCGTCGGGCGGCCGGAGGAGCAGACGGAAAAGGGTCACGCCTTTGTGCGGGCTATCAGTGCGGGATTCACACAGGTAATGAGGGTTCCCGTAATTCGCGGACGCTCGATCAGCACCGATGACAGCGCGAGCAGCCCATACGTTGCACTCATAAACGAGACTCTCGCGCGACGCTACTTTGGAAATGAGAATCCTCTGGGAAAGCAACTTGATTTGGGCGGAAAAGATACAGGCATGATCAAGCCGTACACCATCGTCGGCGTAACAGCCGACATGGTCCAAACCAAGCTGGGGCCGGCGATTCTGCCCGAGATCGATCTACCGTATTCGCAAATTCCCATTACGGGATTTTTCTACGGCTTTCTGGTCGCGCCTGAAACCAACTACGTTGTGCGTACGCACGGCAATGTGGAGATCGCGCCGGCAGTGCGCAGTCTTTTCCACGAAGCCGCTCCTGAGTTTGCGCTCGAGGAAGTAAAGACGCTGGAAGGCGCCCATGAGGAAGCCGACTTCAACCAGCGCCTTGGATTGTATTTGGTCGCAGCGTTTGCAGGGATTGCCATAATGATGGTGCTGGCCGGACTGTATGGCGTGCTGTCGCAAATTGTTGGACAGCGTCGGCGCGAGATCGGAATCCGCATGGCATTAGGCGCGGATCGCGCGCTCATCCTGCGCATGATGCTGCAGCGAGGACTGGCCCTGATCGGAATCGGCCTCGGAGTCGGCCTGCTCGCTTCGCTCGCCGCGCAACAATCACTGAAGAGTTTTCTGTATGGAGTCTCACCGATGGATGCGGCCACGTACATCAGCGTGTCGGCGGTACTGATAACAGTAGGAATGTTAGCCGCATTCATACCAGCCCGCAGAGCGGCATCGATTGAGCCGACGCAAGCGCTGCGGGCCGAGTAGCAATGAGGCTTTCTGGGAAGTCTATGGTGGGCAGTGCAGGGCTCGAACCTGCGACCTCGTGCTTGTAAGGCACGCGCTCTAACCAACTGAGCTAACCGCCCGAAGGCGCGGCACCTTTGACGGTAGCACAGCGATGAAGCGGCGGCAATCTGCGACAAGCGAGCTTCAAATCCAGCGCTGCAAGCTCATGACAACGAAAGACTTGCCTATGACCGCGGAGCAACGATTGCTTTACGCGAAATCGATTACCGAATTCGGGCATCCTTCGGTTCAGCTTCCGCAACTAACGACGGTAGAAGTTGGGGTGTGTCTTTTCTTTCCGCCTTACCGGTCTGATTTCATAAAAGAATTTGTTAAGCGTCAGCGATCAAAGAGTAAGCTCGCGGAAGAGGTGCAATGGTGAAAGCGATCCTGTTCGTGGACGACCATGAAGTCCTGGCGCGGCTGAGCTGCGAGATCCTGGAAATGCAGGGCTACAAGGCAGTCAGCGCGTACAGCGCAAAAGAGGCTCTGGAGAAGTTCGATCAACAGGATTTCGACATTCTCGTCACCGACTTCCGCATGGAAGGCATGAACGGCGTCGAATTAGCGCACAAAGTTCGCGAGAAAAGTCCCAACACTCCCGTGATTATCGTGACCGGTTATGGTCCAATTGACGGCGGAAAAGATGTAGCCGCATGCCTGCAAAAGGAAGACCTCTTCCCTGCTCTGATTGAAAAAATCAAATTCTTTTTAGGTGAGCGTCCCGCTGTGGAACAACAACAGCCTATTGCAGCAAATTCCTGAGCTTGTAGCCCTCCCCCGAGCCGAGGCCTCCGCATTCCGGAGGTCTTCGCTTTTTGCGCCAGTTCTGCCTTGGGCTACATCAATATATGAAACGCCTTCTGCTGATTCTCACCGGTGCTTCCGCGTGCATCCTATCCCCGCAACCAGCAAGGCTGTCCGCCACGGAGCCTCGGGCGATTGTGGCGCGTGGACCCACAATAATCGCGTTCTTCCCTCCGGTCACCAAAACAGAGTTGCAGAAAGATCCAGATACGAACGAAACGCTAGCCGACTTCCAGCTCTATGCAACCCGCGTTCGCAAACCGGTGAAGAAATTAGGGATTGAGTTTCATGAGCTTTATCGACACTCGTTTCGCATTCGAGTGGGGAGTACAGTGACCACATTCCGTCCGTCAAAAAAGCAGGTTGGATACTACTTCATCACACCGGGAAAGAAGCCGCACATCGAGTATGGTGTACTAACCGACATAGATGTCATAGATATCGCGCATAAATACTTTGGCACGTCAGCGAAATGAAGTAGCTGTCGGTTAGCAAAAAAGTCATTAGGCGATCTATTCGTAACGCAATGCGACAATAGGATCGACTTTCATCGCCCTTCGCGCAGGCGCTAGACATGCGAAGGCCGCGAGACCAACCAGAAGAGCTGCTGCGGCAAAAAAAGTGATCGGGTCCGCGGGTGAAATGCCGAACACAAGTTGCGCAACCGCTTTTCGGAACGCCCAAGCGCCAAAAAGCCCCGCTGCAGCACCTGCTGTGGCCATGCCAATTCCCTGTCGGACCACTAGCCAGAGGACGTCCCCGCGTTGCGCGCCTAGCGCCATGCGCAAGCCGATCTCGCCGGTCCGTTGCGCAACTACGTAGGACACCACTCCGTACACGCCAATTCCAGCGAGCAGCAATCCTAACGCTGCGAACAGCGCGAGCAGGCCCGTGGTATAGCGTCGATCGGCCGTTTGCTCGAGAATCAGCTCATCCACAGTTGCGACTTCCGCGAACGGCAAGTTGGGATCGAGTGAATGAAGCTGCTGCCGGATCGATGGCGCCAACTGCATGGGATCAAGAGCCGTGCGCACGATCAACGTTTTGAAGCCGACATTCAGATCGGGCGTCTGCCGAAACAGAGTGGTGAAGTGCGGCATGGGCGGAAGCGCCGGACCACGGTTCATCGTATTTCCTACCACGCCGACAATGGTGAAAACCTCGTCGGCAGTATGTCCTACCCCTAACTGCTGCGCCACACTGATGCGCAATCGTTTGCCAAGGGGATCTTCGCCAGGAAAATACTTCTTCACGAACGCCTGATTTACCAAAGCCACAGCGGGACTGGTTTCCGTATCGAACTCCGAAAAATCACGACCCTCGATCACGGGAATTCCGAGCGTACGCAGATAATTAGAATCCGTGGCGTTGCGCGCGGCGATAGGAGTGTCCTCGAGCCGCGACACAGGCTGGCCATCAATGGTGAAGTTTTGCTTCCATTGATCGTCGGGCGGACTCGCAGCGCTTACGGTCACATCCTTCACGCCCGGCAGTTGGCGCACGCGCGAGGCGTATTCGTCGCAGAATCGCGTAATACTTCCCGTATTGGGATAGCGCACAAATGGAAGATACAAATGCGTTCGTAACAGATGATCGGGACGGAAGCCGGTGTTTTGGTTCTGCAATCGAACGAGGCTCTGAATCAAGAGTCCAGTGGCGATCAGCAGCATCACTGCGAATGCAATCTCGCTCGCTACAAACAGACGCCCTAAACGCTTGCGCCCTCTGCTCGTAGTGCTGGTGCGGCCGGCTTCTTTAAGACTTTCCGCCGGACTCACTTTCAGATTGGCCAAAGCGGGCACAATGCCGAAGATCAGGCAGCTGAACAGGGATATGAAGAAAGCAAACGCGAGGACGCGAAAATCAATGCTCACGCCCGCAAGCTGCGGAAGCTGCGCTGGATGAATTCGGCTCACAATCGCACAGCCCCACCAGGCGAGCGCGCAGCCGAGCGCTCCGCCCAGCAATCCGAGAGTCAAATTCTCGACCATGAATTGCCGAATGAGGGCCTGCTGTTTTGCTCCCATGGCGGCCCGCAAAGCGATCTCTCGAGTGCGCCCGGAATTTCTCGCTAACAGCAGATTGGCGACGTTGGAGCAGGCAATAAGAAGGATTAGCAGAACCGCACCCATCAGAACTCGCAGCATGGGACGCAAGTTCCGGACCTGGTCTTCCTGCAACGGCTGCAGCTTTACTCCAACATCATGATCAAGCGGATATTGCGCAGCCAGACTGCTTGCGATTCTGTTCAGATCAGCGTTCGCCTGCTGAATGCTTACGCCAGGTTTCAGACGGCCGATCGCGCCCCAGCCACGGTCACCTCGCGCGCTTTCTTTCCAAACCGTATTGTTGCCATTCACGTAAGGTACAAACGGCGTCCAGAGCTCGGTTTTGCCAGGTGGTGTCCCAACCCAGTAGTCGGGAATTTCACCCGGCGTTACGCCAATAATGCGGTACGGCTCGTCGTTGATTCGGATCGTTTTGCCAAGGACCGCGCGGTCACCGTGAAAACGCGTCTGCCAGAAGTCGTAGCTGATGATGGCTACGAAGTTGTTTCCCCAACGGTTCTCTTCATCTTTAAAGATCCGGCCCATCAGAGGCTTGATGCCGAGCACTTCGAAATATTGGCCGGGAACCAGTCCCACACGCATTTGTTCAGGTTCCGTCGACCCACCGCTGAAGCTGACGTTCTTTCTCCACACATCGTAGACAGCCATCTTTTCGAATGTGTGGTTTTGAGCAGCAAAGTCGCGCAGATCCATCGGCGACGGACCAAAAATGGTCCCGCGCTGCGTGGAAAAGATTCTTACCAAACTGTCAGGATCAGCGAATGGAATGGGACGAAGCAGTACTGCATTCAACACGCCGAACATCGCTGTGCTTGCGCCGATTCCCAACGCAAGCGTAACCATGGCGATCGTCGCAAATCCCGGGCTCTTGCGCATCTGACGCAGCGCATAGCGTAGGTCCTGCGTAAATCCCCCCATCTCAGCCGTTTTCCTTCAGCACAGACATTCCCCTACCGCTGCCGCCCATGAAGACTTTGGGGGCAAGACTTTTACCAACCTAATACAACACGTAACTTATTGAGGAAAAAGAAGAAGGAAAAGACTTTGTGAAACAAATAGCGTTTGGAAGTGTCCACCGCGATCCTGATCTGTCCGGAAACGAACGTGCGCCCGTCCAAGCCAGAATGGTGAATGCCTTGTTTTCAGCCTGATCCTGGAAGAAGTAATCTTCCATCGAGGACATATAGCGTATGACAGACTGGTTCGCGCGCCCCGTCTTACATGTAAAGGATGTCGAGGCGTCGCTCCGCTTTTACGTTGACCGGCTCGGCTTCACCAGCCCCTGGCGCTACGACGAGGACGGCAGAGCACACGTCGCACAGGTTGATCGCCAGGGCTGCGCGCTTATCCTCGCCGACACCTGGCCGGAGAAGATTGGCAAGGCGCTGATGTTCATCTCCCTGAACGTCGAGCCGGCGACGCGCGAGGCCGCTGCCGCCGCTGTGGATGCGCTGCGTGCGGAACTCGAGTCCAGGGGCGCTCCCGTCAAGGATGGTTCGTGGGGCTACAGGCTGCTGGTGGTCGACGATCCCGACGGCAATCAGCTCTTCTTCAACTATCCGAACGACACTGCATCCGGCGAGATTGCCAGCAATGCAACGTGATCATCCAGCGCAGTAAGACTGCCCTTGCATTCCCAAAATGGCACTTCAGAATTGCTCGCCCATCCGCCGCGGAAGAATAGGAGCTTAGTGGACCTCTCCGATGCGCTGCCCTTGCAGGTACTTCTTCCCAACCTCGGCGTTGATCACGACTTTCTTATTCTGGAACAGCATCACCATGTCAGAACCGCCGAACATGAAGTAGCCGAACTCGTCGCCTTTTTGCAGCCTGGCGCCAACCTCGGGTGTGAGGTTGACCGAAGAAATGGGCCCCATGCCGATCGGTAGCACGGCGACCAAGCCCACTTCGGGTGAATCGATGACGATCAGACCGCGTTCCTGGTTGTACTGGTAGGTATCGCCATCGACGGCCTGGAGACTGCCGTCCGGCTTCCTGATCATGTCCATGTAGACCCGGCCCTGGATCTTGCGGACCTCCTTGATCTCACCGGCGACCGGTACGTGATAGCGATGATAGTCATTGGCATTCAGGAAACTGTGGGTGTAGATACCGTTTGCAAACGCATCCTGGTATGGGCTGCCCTCCAGGAGCTTCGCTATCGGCCACGTAACGCCCTTGACTGTGACCTTCGAGTTCGCATCGATGTCCCACGCACCCTCGAAAACCGAGTCGGCTGGCGACACGATCACCTTTTCGTTGTAAGGTTCAGCGATCGGCCGCTTGCCTGGCTTCACTTCACGAGCGAAGAACTGGTTGAAAGTCATCCAGCCGCTTGGGTCGGCGATGTAGTCATCAAGGCGCCAACCGGCAAGAACCTTGTAGGAGGAGATTTTCGCAGCCGACGCGGGCGTGTCCATAAACTGGCCCCGCGCTTCCAGATACTTCTTCATCCAGGCGATGAAACTCGCGTCACGGTTCAGCCGATCTTCCGGTGCGTGATCGACAATGTAGTAAAGATCGAGTTCCCGAGGCGGACGGTGCTGCTCCGCGTTGGGGACGGTGGCGATCATATCGTCCAGTTGATCGAGAAGCGCTTCCGTGTTCTCGAACCCTTTTAGGTCAGCGGTCCGAATTGCGCCCTCGAGCGCCGCTCGCAAATCTGGTCGCGCCTGGAGTAGCTGGATTAGATCCTCGACAACCGGAACGTGCCCGGTCGATCGCTTCGGAGCCTGACCACTGGCGATGGATGGCAGGACGGCAAGGGAGAAAACGACTCCAAGCACGGCTGCCCGCCACGCATTACCCAGGAGCACACCCATTCCTCACCTCCAGTTGACGACGCTGTTCATTTTTTTTCGCTGCGAGCCGCCATTAGCAGCAATTTGGGGGGTTCAGTTTATCTGCGGCCTTCAACTGCTGCAAATTCTTGAGCCATCAAAAACTGTTCTGCGGCGCCGAACGTCATCGGACGGACTCACAATCGTCCCGCAAGCGAAACCAAGTAAGCTCTGGTTGTACTAATTCGTACTTCGAAGGCTCACTCGAACAGTTGAGCCTGTAGCGACTCCAATTCGGGAGCCTCTTTTACACACTCGGGCGAATCGTTCTGTGGATCGTTCACGAAAGAGCCGACCGCGGTCCGCTTCATCAAAGCAGATTCGAAGGGCCGAAACAGCTCGATGTGACGTTGAATTTCCAAAATGGGAGCGGTTAACCACGTATCGTAGTGCTCTGGCCTGAGAATCGTCGGCATGCGGTCGTGCACCTCGCTGAGCAAGTCATTCGGAGTGGTTGTCAGAATCGCGCACGATTCGATTTCCAGGCCGCGCGGCTGCTTCCATCTGTCCCATATACCGGCGAAAGCAAACAGAGAATCATCGTTCATCCCGAAATGAAACGGCTGCTTCGTGCTGGCGGTACGCTTCCATTCGTAAAAACCATCTGCAGGAATGAGGCAGCGACGCCGCTCAAAGCTTTCGCGGAAAGCCGGTTTCTCGAGGAGTGTTTCGCTTCTGGCGTTGATCTGCGCAGCAGAAGCATCCTTCGCCCAGGATGGAACGAGGCCCCAGCGCATCGACGAGATCACCCGCCGGCCATTGTTTGCCCGCACAACCAGCACCGGCTGAGTAGGCGCGATGTTGTAGCGCGGCGTCAGATCAAGATCATCGCCGCCGTAAACGGCCTCAAACTTCTCTGCCAGTCTGTCTGCACGCGTTAAGCGATACCGTCCACACATGAGGGTTTGATATTAGCGCAGTGTCCTATCCTTCACTCGCGACGTTTATGCGGGAAGCGCGGACACGCGGAACCGTATCCTTTTCCGATTAAGAAACGATGGCCACTTAACGGAGCGTTCCCATTATGGCAAAATCAGAGTTGTTTAGAAACCTTCCGTCTGTTCCCCATCCCGCTTTGTTTGCTTTCTCCCAGTCCCCAGACGGCGCCGACAGGAGTTTGCCATTACGATCGTGAGTATGCGAAAACCGCGTTCTTCTCACGAAACCGTGCAATTGGTGAGTGCGCTGCTGGTTCTCGGTCTGGCGACTCTCGTCCCAGCGGTGTTTTGTCAAAACGCAGGGCCGACGCCGGCAGCGCCGCAGAAAACCGCCGCTCCCTCCGGAAGGGGCGACTTTTTTCCGCCGAGCATGCAAAGCTTTCCGCTTTATGGAGACGGCGCGATTCCGAATTCAAAACCTGGACCAGATGAGGAATCAGCCGGCCCGTTTATTCGGAAGGTGTCTCGTCCGCAAATCCAGGTTTATCTGCCGGCAAAGATGAAAGCCAACGGAGCCGGCCTGTTGATCTTTCCTGGCGGCAGCTATGCCGGGCTTACGTTTGACTATGAGGGAACACAGCAGGCGCAGTTCTTCGTGGACCACGGGATCGCAGCGTTTGTGGTGAAGTACCGTATTCCCAGCGATCAGACCATGCAGGACAAGTCGATTGGACCGCTTCAGGACGCGCAACAGGCGATGCGGTTCGTCCGTCTGCACGCCACAGAGTGGAACCTGGATGCGGCACGTATCGGCGCAATCGGATTTTCGGCCGGTGGGCATTTAGCGTCAACCTTGGCGACGCACTTTAGTAAAGCCTACGTTGATAATCCGGACCACATCAGCCTGCGCCCCGACTTCCTCATCGTGGTCTATCCGGTCATCAGCATGGACGCGAAGATCACACACATGGATTCGCGCAAGGCGCTGCTCGGCCCCGAACCGTCGGAAGACCAAGTCCGGCTGTTTTCCAACGAACTGCAAGTAACAAAAGACACGCCTCCCACACTGATACTCCATGCCGCCGATGATCGACTCGTCGATGTGGACAACAGCATTGTCTTTTTTGAAGCCCTGCGACGGGCAGGAGTACCCGTTGAAGCGCGGTTCTTTCAGAAGGGACAGCACGGCTTCTTCCTGATGCCACGCGACCAATGGCAGACACCCATTTTGGAGTGGCTGACCGCGAACGGGTGGTTGTGTCCACGCGCCAAGTAGTGTGACGGAATTGCCCGCCTAACGAAACCGGGCAGATGTTGGGCAGCAGGTGGGGAAAGAGAAACATGGGGACCAGACAGAGAAACATGAGGATAGATAGGACGTTCCTGAATCGGGAAAAATGAAGGAGAATACGTTCCGCCTGTCACGGTTTTCCATGTTTCCCAGTGCCGGAGGCACGACATGTGAAAGCCCAGGACAAAGTCCTGGGTGCGATTGGTTTTGAACATGAGTCCCGGAGGGACGATACCTCCGCGGAACGTAGGATTGAACAAATCCACAATCCCAAATCGCAGAAAACGGGAATCCATCGTTCGTAACCATCGCTTTCAACGGTGCCGTCCTTCCGGGACTCGAATTTGTTTTTGTTGCTGACCCAGGACTTTGTCCTGGGCTTTCACATGTCGCTTACGGCGATTCGGAAACTCCCAAGTGCAGGCGAATCTCCGTCTCCCCTTGACTTGTACTTATCATGGATGTCCCCATGTTTCCGGTAAGCTCCGGCCAGCCTTGCCACATGCTTATGAAAACATATCGTCGTTGACCCATCGGGACTTGGTGGTTACGCTGTGAGTGCTCGACATCCAGCGCAATCAGCTAAACGGGGACAGTTTCCAAAATGCCGCCTTTCCCAAGCTCGACTCCACACAAAAACGCAGTAAGACTGAGTGGTTTGGTGCTCCTGATTTGTGAAGTTGTTATCGCAGCGGTGAGCGCCACGACAATTGAAGGGCATCCTTCCTCACGGACCGCAGGCAGCTCCGTGGCAGTCCTGAACAACTTTGCGCCGGATCTGCTTCACGGCGATGACGGCTTACCAGCGAGTCCACGTTTTCCTCTCAAGTATGGTCCGGTAAATACCGCGATCGACGTTGACGGTAACGCAATCGATGCGCATGAGGCCCATCTTGCCTACTTTGAAGGCCAGTACTGGATGTATGGGCGCGAGTGGGGCTGCGGAACGATGGCGTTCGGTCGTAACCGGCCTGAGGATGCGGCTCGCAACGATAAGCCCGTGTGCGGAATCGTGTCTTTGTCGTCGCCTGATCTGGTGCGGTGGCACGTCGCGGACCGCGACTATATCCCCTTGGACGACCGTAAGCAGGTGGGCGACCAAAAGCCGCAGGTGGTGTGGAGCGCGCCGCGGCACCGATACCTGATGTGGTTTGTCGGACCGCACGGCTATTACATTGCGCAGTCCACCTCGCCGGGCGGTCCATGGGGCGACGTAATTAAGCCGACTGGTAAGTACCTGAGTCATGACCTGGACATCATGGTCGAAGCCGATGGGTCGGCCTATGTCGCGAGTGATGTGATGGCGGACATAGTAAATGGCGTCCCCAACTGGGACGTGTGGGTGCAGAAGCTGAATCCTGACCTGACCGGAACCACCGGCGAAGCGGTGCGTGTGATGTCGCACGTCAGCTTCGAGGGCATTGGGTTTTTCGAGCACGAAGGATATTGGTACCTGGTGGGCGGCCATACCTGCCCCAACTGTCCGTCGACGACGATCTCT